>PLSN01000049.1 GCA_003165135.1 Bacteroidota bacterium | reverse complement strand
CTATTTCAGTTTTGATAAAATCCCTCACCATATCGCGCATCATCTGCTGCTCTTCGTTGATCTGCTCGGGGATATAGCAATCCTCCCAGCTTGAATCCTTGATCAGGAATTCACCGCCCTTTAAGGTGGTCTTTTTTGTGGTCTCTGTTGACGTGCTCATTGTTTGTTTTTTTTAGTATTGAGTAGTGTGTATTGAGTATTAGAAACAATATTGATTTTCTGCGATCAATTTATCTGCAATCCTTCTTCTGGAAGCGACAGTATTGAAAGAATCATATTTAGTGAAACGCTTCAATCCCATCAGCATGATACGTAGCATGTCGCCATCGTTGAAAGCAACGATAGCGTGCTTGCCTGAGAGATTGATACGCTCGAGTGCGTCGGAAATATATGTTTTAGTCAGGTCTATTTGCAAAGCACATGCTGCTTCGCCTCTGATGCCTACCAGTTTTTCAGTTTTAAGCAGCGCCGACTCGCAAGCGAATAATTCAATCAGCATATCAGAAATATCCATCATAATCTCTTGTTCTTTGTCGAGATTATTCATGAATTTCTGAACTGCTGCGCCTGCTACCATCAGGATCGCCTTCTTTGCATTTTGCAATGCCTTTCTGTCTGCTGCGAAAATATCTTCCGCATCAGGTGTAGAGAAATCAGGCACACTCATGAGTTCTTTTTGCACGGCCATAGCAGGTGTGAAAAGATCGATCTCGCCTTTCATGGCTTTTTTCACCAGCATACCTACAGAGAGCAAACGATTGATCTCATTTGTTCCTTCGAAAATTCTGTTGATACGTGAATCGCGATAAGCACGTGCTACAGGATATTCCTCACTGAAACCTGTACCACCAAAAACCTGCACAGCCTCATCAACTACATAATCCAAAACCTCCGAGCCATATACTTTGAGTATAGCGCATTCCACAGAAAACTCTTCGGCAGCAAGCAGTTTTGCCTGTACTTTATCAGTACCGGATGCGGCGGCTGTTTCTATATAATCATGTATCAAACCGGCAGTGCGGTATATCGCCGAATCTACAGCATATATCTTTGCAGCCATCTCTGCGAGCTTATGCTTGATAGCGCCAAATGATGCGATAGGCACATTAAACTGGATACGCTCATTCGCATATTTCACAGCCGTAGTGCAGGTTTCTTTAGCCCCGCCCAGTGCGAGTACACCCAGTTTGTAACGGCCGATGTTCAATACGTTAAATGCTATCTTATGTCCCTTGCCGATCTCGCCGAGTACATTCTCTACCGGCACTTTTACGTTATTGAAAAATACCTGACGGGTAGAAGAGCCCTTGATACCAAGTTTGTCCTCCTCAGCTCCGAGTGATATACCTTCTGATTTGGCATCAATCAAAAACGCTGTAAATTTCTCTCCATCTATCTTGGCAAATACCGTAAACAGGTCTGCAAATCCCGCATTAGTGATCCACATTTTCTGGCCATTGATAATGTAGTTCTTGCCATCTTCAGAGAGTACTGCTTTTGTCTTAGCACCGAGAGCATCAGAACCGGAGCCAGGCTCAGTCAGGCAGTAGGAAGCTTTGATAGTAGCATTGGATAAGCCTGGCAGATATTTCTTCTTCTGCTCCTCTGTACCAAAGTACAGAATGGGCAGCGTACCGATACCTGTATGTGCCGCAAATGCCGCAGAGAATGAATGTCCCTTGCCCATCTGCTCATTGATAAAAGTATCTGTAGCAAAGTCAACTCCCATGCCACCGTATTCCTCTGGCACTGCTGCACCGAGCAGTCCGAGTTCTGCGATCTCATGCAGTAAGCCTATCACAAGGCCCGGCTCTTGTTTGTCTATTGCTTTGATATTAGGGTGCACACGGTTAGCGATAAAATCAGAAGTTGACTGAGCGATCATTGCTTGCTCTTCTGTGATATCCTCTCTGATATAAGTATCAGCAGGTGAAGATTCCTTCACTAAGAATTGACCGCCTTTGAGATCCGTTTTGTTTTCTGTGAGAGTCGACATAAAATTTAGATTTTAGACGTTAGACAATAGACAATGCTTTGTTTGGCGTCATGGTTATTAATTAATTTTTAAAGTTTCTTTAAATCCGCGAATCATTTTTTGAATTTCATCAAGTTCAGATAAAACAGGTTCCAATAGATTTTCAGCCACAAGACCTAATTCGCCGGCAATAATTAGTTGAGTATATAACTCAAAAGACGAACCAATAGCAATACCTAAAAAGTGATTAAACTCTTTATCGGTATTTCTTCCTGCACCTTCAGCCACATTTGAAGCGATTGATACAACAGCCCTTTTCACCTGACTGGTTAGTTCATAGCGTTCTGATGAAGGAAAGGTAGCTGCAATTTTATAAGTTGCGACTGCCACCTTGATTGATCTCTTCCAGATATTTAATTCTCTAAAGTTGTGCATAGTTATTTACTACTCTATTGTCTAATATCTAACGTCTATTGTCTCTTTTAACTAATGAACTCATAAATGCCTGCGATACCTTGACCGCCACCGATACATGCCGTAGCCATACCGTATTTGCTGCCTCGACGACGGGCCTCATTATATAGTTTCTGAGTGAGCCATGCGCCGGTGCATCCGAGTGGATGGCCGAGGGCGATAGCGCCGCCATTTACATTCAGCTTTTCAGTATTGAGGCCAAGTTCCTGTATGACTGCCAATGACTGCGACGCAAATGCTTCGTTCAGTTCTATGAGGTCGATGTCATCTTGTTTCAGCCCTGCTTGTTTCAGCGCCTTTGGTATAGCTGCCACAGGGCCGATACCCATGATAGTAGGATCGACACCTACAGATGCTGCTGTGATCAGGCGTGCGATCGGTTTCAAGCCAAGTTCATTGACCATCTTCTCACTCATTACGATCACGAACGCCGCTCCGTCAGATGTCTGAGATGAGTTGCCTGCAGTGATTGTTCCATTTACTTTAAATACCGGTTTCAATGCTGCGAGACCTGCCACTGATGTATCCTTACGTGGGCCTTCGTCAGCAGATACCGTTGTCTTTCTGGATTTCTTCTTGCCATTTTCGAAGTATACTTCTT
>PLSN01000065.1 GCA_003165135.1 Bacteroidota bacterium | reverse complement strand
CAGTGATGCATGGTGCCACCCCCAATCTGTCTAAGGGACTCAGGGCGGCAGCTGTCATAGCGATACGCTCGGCAGAATCGGACTGGATATTCCACTATTGGGAACCAGGCACCGCCACTGATAAAATCGAAAAATACAGTTTCGATATGGAGACATTCCTAAATCTGAAAAAAGACTCCAGACCGGAGAACGGAAAACGATTGGGATACATAGAATGGGATTTTCCGCAGATCAGCCGTACGGATTTTATCAAAATACTTCGGGAGGAGACCGCATTACTGTCGCCACCCTCATGGATAAAAAAATTATACGTTATAAAGGAGAAACTGTTTTCCTGATTAAATTATGAAGCAGCTTTTCAAAACACAGCATCTGCAGGAGGAATTTGACAAAAACGGCTTAGTTCGCGTCCCTCTGCTCACTGCCGCTCAGACAGATGAGCTACTATTAGGGTATAAGTCCCTAGAGGTGGAGCATGAACAGATAGGACTGCCTTTTACGACTACCAGTCATAGCAATGATTACAGACTGATCCAAAAAGCGGACGAAGCGATAGCCTCAGTCTTCGCTCCAGAAATGGATAAGTACCTTTGTGATTATAAACTCCTTTTTGGAAATTTTCTGATCAAGCAAACAGGACCTGAGTCCGTTACCCCAATACATCAGGACACATCTTTCGTGGACGAGAGCAGATTCACCAGTATCAGTGTCTGGGTCTCGCTGCAGGATACAGATCAGAGAAACGGCTGCATGCGGTTCATAAACGGCAGTCACAGATTCAAGCACATTCTGCGTCCAACACATGCTTATGCATGGCCATTCGAAGGAGTAAAAGAACGATTGGGGGAACTTCTCGAAGATTATCCTTCCCGCAAAGGCGAAGCATTTATCTTTGATCACAGACTGATCCATGCCTCATATCCCAATCTGACTGAGAATCCACGCGTAGCAGCGGTCATGGCCGCGTATCCCTCCGAGGCAGAGCTATTGATGTATTTTCTGAAGAAAGATAGTACGACAATAGTGGAAAAATATAAAATGACCAAAGAGGCGTATCTGCATTTTACCAAAGGAGAACCTCCTGTAGCGGGAGATTTGATTGAAACGGAGACTTTCGATTACCTGCCAGTGACTTCGGATGAACTGCGCGCAATGCTGCCTTCCAGATCATTTGTACAGCAGGTTAGGGAGTTATTATCAATATGATGAATGGGGATATTTGGAGTAATAAGTAATTTTAACAATGTTACAAGTATTTAAAGAAGAGAAGTTACAATCGCAATTTGAGAGCCAAGGGTATGTAAAATTGAAATTATTCAGCCCTACTCAGATTGAAAAACTGCGTACTTATTATGACAAAGTGCAATCAGAGCATGAGGCCACTTTGCAAAGCCATGCCTTATACTCTTCTGTAGAAACAGGAAATGCGGACTTGCTAATGGCAATCGATAAGCTGCTGAAGGACACCATCATGGATCAAGTGAAGGCCACTTTTCAGAATTATCAGACTTTAATTTCAAACTTCCTGATCAAGGATAGCGGAGATGAAACAGAGCTGATGCCACATCAGGACCTTACATTTGTAAATGAACCGGAACATTGTTCATTCAATCTTTGGATTCCATTGCAGAAAACTGATCGCAATAGTGGCCAGTTGAGGGTTTTCAAAGGGAGCCATCGGATAAGCAAGACACTGAGGGTCGTGCCTGATTATCCTCGGCCCTTTCTTCCCTATTTGGATACTATCAGAGAACTCTTCACGGATATAGAAACAGAGATTGGAGAATGTGTCGTGATCAATCATTCGGTTTTGCATGGTTCCTCGGTCAATCTAACTGGTCAGCCCCGAGTAGCGATCATTATGGGTTTTTGTACTGAAGGTGCAGATATACATTATCACTATATGCCGGAGGGAGATAGTTCTAGGATAGAGAAGTACCTGATGAAAGCAGAGGATTACTATCATTTCAACCCCGATGGTCGACCGAAATATGCCAAACAGATTGACACGATTTCATATTGCTATGAACCCGTCTCAGAGCAAACATTCCAATCCTGGGTCAAAAAGGAACCTCATCTTGACCTACTTACAAAAGCGAAACTGCTGTATTTTAAGTCATTTTAAAAATAATATATGAAACCCGATCTGCTGATCAAAGATGTGGACTATGAAAAAGCGTTGGACGAAATGGGGTTTTGTGTAGTACCTCTGTTTACGCATGATCAGATAGCTGGCATCAAAGCCCTTTATGAACAATTCTCAATAGACAACAATGTAAGTGGACTCATAGCCAGCCATAGCAAAATAGGCGGGGATAGAAACTGTGAATTGAGCAATGCACTGAAAGAGCTACTCATGCCGGCGCTTGCGAAATCGTTTTCAGATTTCGACTTCTTCATGGGCGGATTTATGGTGAAAGAGGCAAATAATTCGACAGAACTGCATTTGCACCAGGATTGGAATATCGTCGACGAAAGTCATTATACAAGTTATCAGATCTGGATCCCTCTGGATCTGTCACATCCTGCCAATGGGGGGATGTTTGTATTGCCGGGGAGCCATCATTTTTATCACAACTATCGCTCAGGTAGCTATGGTATACCTGACATAGTCACAGATGATAGCCTGCGCCCCTATGTTGTAGATATGGTGATTCCTCCCGGAGAGGCTCTTGTTTTTCACAATTCCCTCTTTCATGCTTCCTATCCCAACACTTCAAATCACAACCGGATTTCAGCCATCATAAGCATTTACAAAAAAACAGCTCCCTTGATATATTGCCATAAGGATCCTAAGCACAATTGCACTGAGATTTATGGTATCACTTCGGAGATTTTTCTCACTTCATTAAGTACCCTCGAAAATGCCGGTGTGCCCGAACCTGCTCTTAGCAAGGAGATAGCTCCAATTGATACAACGGATAATAGGCGTATCAATTCCCTTGACCTGTTAGAGAAATATAAAGGGGCATTCGGACAAGAACTTGATTTTGAACCAAGGCAACTTCATATACTGAAGAACAAAGAAATTCAAAAAGGAATGGATCAGTATGGGTATGTGGTCCTCGATCTGGTGGATCAGGATCAGGTCAAATTTTTAAAAGCTGAATACCATAGTAAGTTCAAAGCACCGGAAACGACCATTGGCCGCTCTACTTCCATGGAGCACTCGACTTTGGACTTCAGACGTTTTATACACAAATTTATTATTGACAGAGTGCAATCCAGATTGGATCAATATCTGGAAAATTATCAAATACCGATAGCCAGTTATTTTATAAAGTATGCGCATTCGGCAGGCGATTTACTGTGGCATCAGGACGCCTCGCTGATGATCAATACCCATTTGGAACCTCACTATGGCATATGGTGCCCTCTGATGGATGTGAATGAAAGTAACGGAGCTTTCTGCCTGATAGAAGGAAGCCATAAATTTTCTCATAGTATCTATCTGGAAGCAATAAACTGGCCGTTTTTCGATTACTCCTCGGAGTTTAATAGTATAAAAAAAGTCCTCAACCTCAAAGCAGGTCAGATGGTATTATTTGATATGAGACTGATCCATAACGCGACTGCCAACGATTCTGATAAGGACCGCGTGGTTTTTTGCATGAGGCTCACGCACAAAAAATCTAAGTACTACAGTTTTTCATGTGAAGATATGGACAATCAGATAGTTAGCGTCTATCGGCAGGGCCCGGGAATTTATTTGGGACATGAATGGTCAGGGCAAAATCAGGTAGTCAACAGGAATAATAAGGTTGGAGAAATGAGTAATATCTATTTCAACATTAATTTCAATGCAATAAGTAAGCGGTTAAAAAAAACCACTTTAGTGGGCTTGGATTTGTGACAACTTTACCGATTAGTCTGCTTCACAATAGAAGATCAGGACCAGTAAAAAAGCTCCTTTTCATCTTTTGAGAAATTGAGAAATCCGCCAAAGGTAATTCGAGGAGTATCCCCTTTGATGTTTTCTACCCTATGCCAGATAGGCCCCCCCGAAAAAACCAGGATATCACCAGGCAGGGGTTTTACGGTAAACTGTCTTACATCCTTCAGATAGATCGTATTTCCTTTTGCATCGATGACAGACTCATTCTCTGTAGGTGTGGCTTTGCCAATCACATCTTTCCATGTCATGTTATAGATTGTCAGTTCTCCTCCGACTTCTGTATTCTGGAGATTGAGGAAATAGCTCAACTGATCATTGAGATCGACATCATTTGCCAGAAGAGAATAGTAATACTCTGTCTGTTGCTGAAAGAGATTGCCGCAATGAACGAAAAGCCCCCCTTTGTCTTTAAAAAATATTCTAAAAGTACCCTCGGAAACAGGTCGATTTTTTATTTTGTTGATTGGTACACTTACTTTATAGTTTTTGCCCACTGCTTTAAAACAATAGGCAAGTCTGTCGCGCATTAGCTTGACTATGGGAACCCTGTCCGTCAGCTCGTATATGTGATCAAGAGATTTATAATAGTTATCAAGCTTTTCTTCTGCATTTGAAATGGTGGCAAAGGGGACCGGATACATTTTCCCATATGGTGTGATCATCGCATTTTCCTCTATTGGCTTAGCTATAGCTGCTAGTATTTCAGCTATTTCATTTGACGAGAAAAGATTCCTGAGTACGAAACCATGTAATTCTCCGGTTTTGAGTTTTCGGATCAGGTCACCTGATTCTGAGATGTTTTCGATTGGTACTTCGATGAAATTAAAAAAAAAGTCATTGCCCTTTATTGTACTAGCTTCACTAGTCATGATGTATAGTTTATTCAAAGTTATAAAATAATTGGGATTGAATTAAGGCATTAAGATATTTTTTTTAATCCTTAAGAGGTTGTTTAAATTTAAGTTAGATATTTTTTAGGTGTGATTCGAATTTTGGCTTTAATATATGGCATCATATGTTCCTAATCCTTGGTCAATCTTTTTTGGACGTTAAACTATCCGAAGTCCCTTTCTGCCATTTGTCTTTTTGTTAGCAAAAAACTCAACTGTATCTGCCACCTTTTTTACTATTTCCGGTATCCAATTGCATTGTGCTTTTTCTATCCAATTAGTCCCCGGTGCACCCCCCTGATCTCCTAATATCGTGTGCTGATTTTTTCAGTTATACATATAAAAAAT
>PLSN01000310.1 GCA_003165135.1 Bacteroidota bacterium | reverse complement strand
TTAAGGTGGTAAAAAAGAAATTTTCTTAATACATAACTGAAAAAAGTGCACTGCGACTAAAGCAGGAAAAAAGTGAGCCTTCAAACAAAAAAATAAATAGCTTTATCGGCATGAGAAAACTATTATTCTTTTTCCTGCTTCTTTGTCTGACCTGTGGCTCTATATATGCTCAGCGATGGTCGACAGAACAAGCCAACAAATGGTATGCAGAGCAGCCCTGGCTTGTGGGCTGCAATTTTATTCCCAGCACTGCTATCAATCAGCTGGAGATGTGGCAGCAGGAATCTTTCGATGCAAAGACCATAGACCGTGAGATGGAATGGGCGCAAGGCATAGGTATGAATTGTATGCGTGTATTCCTTCACGATCTCGCATATAAGGCTGATCCCGAAGGAATGAAAAAGCGCATGGACACAGTGCTTGGGATAGCAGACAAACATGGCATCAGGATAGCCTTTGTGATCTTTGATGACTGCTGGAATGGAAGCCCTAAGATCGGCAAACAACCTGATCCGATACCTGGAGTTCATAACTCAGGCTGGGTGCAGAGCCCAAGTGTATCTGTAGTCAATAATCCCGCAGAATGGCCGCGTCTGGAAACTTATGTAAAGGACATAATAAAGACTTTCAGCAAAGACAAACGTATCCTGATGTGGGACCTGTATAACGAACCGGGAAACTCCAGCCAGGGAAATAAGACCCTGCCCTTATTAAAAAAGGTTTTCGCATGGGCCCGCGAGGTCAATCCGTCCCAACCATTGACTGCAGGGCTTTGGACCGGCAATAAAAAACTTAACAAATTTCAGTCAGAAAATTCTGATGTGATCACTTTTCACAATTATGGAAATGCCACGGATCTGACAAATCAAATACATTCATTAAGGGAATATGGCAGGCCCATCATATGTACTGAGTGGATGGCCAGGACAAGAAAAAGCATTTGCCAGACGCACTTGCCCATTTTCAAATCAGAAAAGGTCGGCTGTATCAATTGGGGTTTCGTATCAGGCAAGACAAATACCATCTATCCATGGGGTTCTAAAACCTCCCATGACCCGCCAAAGGTGTGGTTTCATGACCTGCTGTATGCAGATGGCAGGCCCTATATGATAGATGAGATCAATATTTTTAAAAAGAACATATTCAACATGGATGTAAAGACACAGCTCAAAGCATCTGACTTTGACACCACGATCAATGGTAAGAAGACCGCACTCTATTTTCTAAAAAACAAAAACGGGCTGGAAGCTGCGATCACTAACTATGGAGGTAAAGTAGTATCGCTGCTCGTTCCTGACCGAAACGGCAAAATAGCTGATGTTGTTTTGGGTTTCTCCAGTATTCAAGATTATCTGAAGGCAGGCCCATACTTCGGTGCGCTGATCGGCAGATATGGCAACCGTATCGCAAATGGTCGTTTCAGCATAGACGGGCAGATTTTTCAACTGGCAACGAACAATGGAGTAAATCATCTCCATGGAGGCAAGGTCGGATTTAATGCCGTCGTTTGGGATGCAAAACAGATAAACTCTCAGACTCTTGAACTCAGCTACCTCTCACTTGATTATGAANNCCCCGGCAATCTAAATGTCAAAGTGACCTATCAACTGACTGACAGCAATGAACTGCAGATCAGCTATGAGGCCACGACCGACAAAGCAACCATTATCAATCTCACTCATCATTCATTCTTCAATCTCCAGGGCGAAGGTAATGGCACTATCAATGACCATCTGCTGACCATCAATGCTAACAAATACACTCCTGTGGGCGAAGGCCTCATCCCTACCGGTGAACTTGCCAAAGTCGAAGGAACCCCTTTTGATTTTAAAAATCAGAAAGCCATAGGGCACGATCTTTATACGCCAAACGAGCAATTCGATCTCGCAAAAGGATATGATCATAATTTTGTCCTGATCAGAAACCACCCTGATTCGAGAGGACTGGTACAGGCAGCTATCGTAGAAGAACCAATGAGTGGAAGAGTGATGGAGGTATGTACATCTGAAGTGGGCCTCCAATTTTACGGAGGCAATTTTCTGAATGGGAAGGATGTGGGCAAATCAGGTAAACCTTATTTGTACCGGTCAGCATTCTGTCTGGAGGCACAACATTATCCTGATTCACCCAATCAGCCAAACTTCCCATCTACTATTTTGAAGCCGGGCGAAACCTATCATTCACTATGTATATATAGGTTCTCGACAACAAAATAATTAAATTTGAGTAAGCCCTAATACCTCATGAGTATGGCGACGAGTATCAGCAGCCAGCGCTTCATCATGCGAAAGAGACTGTCCGTAAGACGGGATCATCTCACGAAGTTTGGTCTGCCACTCAGGAGTTTTGACCCGAGCGGCAAAACAAACTTCGATCAGGCCAAGCATGATAGAAACAGAAGTGGAAGCACCGGGTGAAGCACCAAGCAGGGCAGCAATAGAGCCATCCTCAGCATGAACGACCTCTGTACCAAACTCCAGGAAGCCACCCTCCTTCTGATCGTGCTTGATGACCTGTACACGCTGACCTGCGGTGGCCAGTTCCCAGTCCTCGGTACGGGCTTCAGGAAAATAATCCAGCAAAGTCTTGAAACGATCTTCTGGTGATTGAAGCACTTGGTCAATGAGATATTTGGTGAGGGGAATATTGTGAGCGCCGGCACCAAGCATGGAGACGATATTATCAAAGTGAATTGATAAAGGTAGATCCATCAATGAGCCTTCTTTGAGGAATCGTGTCGAAAAACCTGCATAAGGGCCAAACAGCAATGCCTTCTCGCCGTCTATGACACGTGTATCGAGGTGCGGAACAGACATGGGCGGAGAACCAACGGCGGCCTTGCCATAGACTTTGGCGTGATGCTGTTCTATCACTTCCTTATTTCGGCAGATCAGCCATTGCCCGCTGACAGGGAAGCCGCCAAAGCCTTTACCCTCGTGGATATTGGATTTCTCGAGCAGAGGCAATGAACCACCACCCGCACCAATGAAGACAAAACGTGCTTTGATATTTTTACTGTGACCGCTTGTAAGGTCTGTCACGCCCACACTCCAGGTGGAGTCTTTCTCGCGATGCAGATGGTGTACTTCATGCTTGAGGTTCACATCGACATCATGCAGTCCTTTGAGATGATTAAAGAGTGTTCGCGTTAGTACACCGAAGTTGACATCAGTACCTATCGGCATATGAGTAGCCGCAACTTTCTGACCCTCAGTACGGCCTTTCATGACCAGTGGTATCCATTCCTGCAGGGTGGCTTGGTCTGTAGCATACTCCATACCGCGAAACAGGTGATGTTTTACCATCGCGTCATGGCGCTTGCGGAGGTACTCGACATCCTCATTGCCCCATACGAAACTCATATGCGGAACACTATTGATGAAATCGCGTGATGAACCCATATAACCCTGCCTGAAGAGATAGGACCAGAACTGTTTTGACACCTCAAAGGACTCAACGATCTTAAGTGCTTTTGATATATCTATAGTGCCATCGGGGTTCTCAGGAGTATAGTTGAGTTCGCAGAGTGCAGAGTGTCCGGTGCCGGCATTATTCCAGGCATCGGAGCTCTCAGCAGCGACTTTATCCAGCCGCTCGTATATTTCTATTTTGAGCGATGGGTCCAGTTCTTTGAGAAATACACCCAAAGTGGCACTCATGATTCCTGCACCTATCAATATGACATCACAATCCGGTTGGTTGATCTGGTCCATGTTTAAAATTATTTATAGAGTAAAGAAAGCGATTTATCCAGCTAATAGAAAAGAACTACTGCTTTACGATGTTATTTACAAAAGCTAATACCTGATCTGTCTCTGTATTGGAGAGGTGAGCTTTGCGAGACATCTTGATCATGATATCAGACCAGTCTTCACGGCTAAAATCGGTTACACGAGGTAGGTCATGACATTGGTAGCATTTGGTGGTATAAACAGTCTGTCCTAGTACAATAGCTGTAGCTGTAGAATCCAGTGGGGGTTTAGACTCTTCCTTGACCCCTACTGAGGCTTTTGGAGGCTGAGCAGCGACTATAGCAGCAGTGGATCTAGAAGTAGTTTTACATTCCGAGAGAACTAACACCACGAGACAAAGTATTATACAAGCAATCCTATTCATTATTATCATTTATATCAACCCGATAAAAGTAGATATTTTGATAAAAGGGGATAGTTAAAAAATGTTTGCCAGTAGTTTATTTGTCCAGAATACTATCAATAGGCTTTCCTGCGAAATGATCCGGTTTATACTCGTAACCGAGTAATGCTGCGATAGTAGATGCGAGTTGATTCTGATGAAGGAGCATTTTTTTCATTACCTCACCTTTGGGTGAAATACCGGGACCCATGACTGCCACCCAGATATACTCAGCTCCATATACATGACCATGATGGCGCCATTCCAGTATCGGCACATCCCCACGGCCATGGTCGCAAGTGATAATGATGGTGGTTTTATCTTTGTATTGGGGATCGCCCTGCACAAAGTTCCATAGGTCCTGCATATAAGAGTCGAGGGTATTTGCAGTATTAAGATAAGCATCGTAGTTGCCCTCATGAGCATAGTCGTCAGTCTCATCAAAACCTATAAAAGAAAACCGTGGATGATAGCGCGCGATGTATTCCTTCGCAAACTGATAAGTGAAAGTATCTGTCTTGGCATAGGGATTATGAGCAGGGATATGTGTCTGCCAACTATCAAAGTCAATTGGCCTATTAACATTTTTGATATGAATACCACCATTCGCATCGGCTTTCATATTCACATAGACGGGTACATGGTTGCGTTTATCATTTATGATACGCGGGAAAGCATCCCATGTGCCGACAGCGAACAACTTATTCTCAAATCCTTTTTTTGATGCAAGGAAATCGAATATGTTATAATTGGGATCGTCAGGATAGTCATTGCTATTGACCCTGTGGTCTCCCCATCCTGATAGTATTTCATTGTAACCGGGGAAAGAAAACTTATACCCATTAGTTAAGGTCACTTTGTTGCCGATCGTTTTGTTGCCGTATATCTGTCCGTTTTTTGCTATCACATCCCACATAAATGGCATGAGTTTTGCGCGGCTTTTGACAGGATCTGTATCCTCGAATCTCGACTTCAACTTGTCGGCATCATGGACATACTTTTTGACCCGAAGGACCTTCTTCTGCGGACCACCGAAAAACTCCTGCCAGCGATATCCATCAATGGTCACAAGAATTACATTTTCGGTTTTAGCCTTTTGCTGACACAAAGCCGAAAAACTTAACAAAACAATAAAGAGAACAGAGAAATGTTTCATGATTTTAGATTAATATGCGAAGAAACTAATTTGTAAAAAAAACAAGAAAGTACTTATACGCTAAAAGCGAAAATTCGCATGTTTATTTTGAATTTAGAAAAACAATCATAAGTTTATAGCAGAAAAGATATTTGATGAGTATTACGCAATCAAACCTGACACATAAATCTCCATAGAGAATCAGTGAGATATCAGTTAATTTAATTATTTCATAACAGTTCAAGATACGATACTTTTATACTAAACGATAAATTCGAAAAATAAACCAAAGATTAATGAAACAACTCTTCACCGTCCTTGCCCTATTTACCGCTTGGTGTTCCTTTGCACAAAATGCAGAATTAAGCGGGAAAGTAACCGATCTGAATACTAAAGAGCCTCTCGCTGGTGCCTCTGTACGATATGACAGAGGCCGTGGCGTAATCACTGATGCAAATGGATATTTTAAGATCTCCGTGGCAGAAGGCCAGTATGACCTGGTGATCACTTCAATCGGATACAAAAAACAAAAGCAAAGTATAAACCTTGCAATCGGTGAAAAAAAGACAATTAACTTTTCGCTGGCTACTGATGCTTATGAGTTTAGTGAGATAAGTACCGTAAGCACCTACAAAAAGAATGCTGCAAAAGAAACTGTATCAACAGATGTCGTGACTGCCGAAAGTATACAACACAATAATTCCCAGGACCTCGGTGATGCCCTCGGCAGGACATCGGGTGTACTCGTGCAGGATGGACAGATCACTATACGCGGTGGAAGCGGCTACTCATATGGTGTGGGAAGCCGTACAGCTGTGCTGCAGGACGGGCAGTCGCTGATGAGCGCCGATCTGGGGCAGGGCCAGAACAGCATGGCAGAAATCGAAAATGCTAAACAGATAGAAGTGATCAAAGGTCCATCGTCAGTACTGTATGGATCATCTGCCCTCAATGGAGTGGTAAACATGGTCACATCGTGGCCGGTGGAAGACACCCCAAGAACAACAATAGACCTTAACAGCACCGTCTATGGAGGAACTCCCAAAGCATATCAGAGATGGTGGACCAATGCCCAGCAACCATGGGGTTATAATATCAATGTCAATCACAGGCGCAAAATAGACAACCTGCAATTGGTAGCAGGGGGAAACGTGACAGGATTGAACAGCTATATCCAGTTGGCCAATGACTGGCGGGTACAGGGCTTTTTTAAAACACGTTATCTGAGCCCAAAAATTGAAGGCTTAAACTTTGGAGCAGATGGATCAGTCCAATTTGAATCGATAGATGAGTTCTTTATCAGTAAAGATGCTGACTCATCCGCTTTTAAATCGGGCGCAGGATCGACCAGTGATTATGTACGTGTTAATTTTGACCCCCACCTGACATATGCCACATCAAAAGGGCATATCTATAACCTCAAGGTCAGGTATATGAATATAGATCGGTTTGGAATCCCGGGCAGCATAGGTCCCTCCACGTTCTCAGTTGGAGCACCGACTCCCGCCCCTACCGCGGTCTCACATCAGGTAATGGTAGATAACCAATATCAGTACAGATGGAAGGGAATGTTCGTATATACAGCAGGTGTGCCGTTTACCATCGGTGATTCGCGGAGTAATTTATATTCTGATGTCCACATCAACCTTGCGGCGGCAGCATTTTCTCAGTTAGAATTTAATTATAAATGGTTGTCAGCACAGGTTGGTGTAAGATATGAAATACAGAAAGTAGATGAAGATTTCGAAAAAAGCATTCCTGTAGTGCGAGGAGGTCTAAACTTTGAGGCCAGTAAATCTACACATATACGTGCCTCCCTTGGTCAGGAATACCGGATCCCTAGTATCGGCGAGCGTGATATATTGCAGAACTTCTACTCAGGGATACTCGTCATTCCGAATGACACCCTTCATGCTGAACGTGGATGGGGTTCAGAGATCGGTATCAATCAGATATTTAAGATCGGCAATCATTTTATAGGTTTTGTGGACCTGGCTGTATTCTATAACCGGTATAATGAATTTACAGAGTATGATTTTGGATTTTATCAAAATAGGTTCCCGGGCAGCGGCCAAGTCATCACAACAGATACTTCCCTTCTTAATCATATATCAGAGGGCGGTCCACCAACACCCGGTACTGCTATCAATCAATTAAAGTTATTTGGTATCCGTGCCAGTAATATTGAAGATGCACAAATATTTGGTTATGAATTTAGTTTAGGAGGCAAGGGACAAATCGGAAAGGTTGGCATCACAGTAAGCGCCGGCTATTCATATAACTATGGCGCTACTCCCGGCACTTCCTCTTCGCCATATTCTGAAGGACAGTTCTTCAAAGATGCCTTCACTTACAATGTCCACAGGGTACAAAATCAAAATTCACCGCAATATATACACATGCTGGAATATAGGGTCAGGCATTTATTCAGAAGTGATTTGGAACTTAAGTATTGGCGTATATATGTGGGTGGTACTTTTAGCTATGGCAGTTTACCGGAAAAAATACCAGCCACTATCCTCACTGCTGTCAACTTCATAT
>PLSN01000320.1 GCA_003165135.1 Bacteroidota bacterium | reverse complement strand
CCCTGAGCTACAGGACAGTAAGAGTATATAGCCCATGCATCTGTGGAGGCTGTCGCTGCAGCATCGATCTGAGCTGTTATGATATTGGCATTATTATATCCTCCGGAAACCGCAAGGGGCTCCAAAGCTGAATCACCTATATTGACGAGAAAGCCGGCCGGGACATTGTCATAATAAGGGTTAAAGCTGCTGGTGCCATCTGTGTCCATACGCAGAGGATATGCACCTGTATAAAAATCTATGGGGCCTCCATTACCATAGCTGCCGAGATTTCCCAACTCCGTTAGGTCTCCACCCTGCCAGAGATATGAATCGTATGGAAAGGAGGATGCTGTATTATCGGTATCCTTCAATCCCAGCCAGGGCTCATGGCCACTCACCAATGCAGCAAAACTATTGCCATTGACTTGCAGTGGAGCATTCGGACTAGCTGTACCTATGCCTACAGAGCCTCTGTTGAGGTTATAGATATTGATGCCATTACTGCCCCACTGTGAGCTGCTGCCTGCACTTAGTGCATATGGCACCGATAGCAGCTGGCTGGTGCCTGATAGCGTATAGGTAGTGCCACCTGTAGGGTCGATCTCTACTTTGAGAAACTGGCTGCTGCCGCCCCAGTTGACACCGGCTATGGTACCGGATACTGCATTGCCGCCGCCTATAGCTGCGGTGAAAAGGCCAAGGCTATTGGTCATAGCCGTCTGGGTCTCCTGATATACCGTCGTGCCGGATGACGAGCCTGCCAGTATAGTAAACCTGAGTCCGATAGTCTGGCCGCCCAGGATATTGCCTGCGGCGTCGCGGGCCACTCCCTGATAGTTAAACATATTTGGGGCCTGTGCATTTGCTATATAGGTCATGACAAGCAGTGCATAAAGCAGGCCTGCTATTTTTTGTGTGATTCTTGATTTCATGATATTGGGGTTTTAATTGGTTTTAATGATTTTTTGAGTGTTAAATATTTTGCCGTTTTGATCGGTCAGTTCGAGCAGATATTGTCCGGCTGCAAAGCGGCTGAAGTCCATCTGCGTTTTCTCATCCAAGGTAGACGTCTCATAGAGTAGCTTGCCCATAGCATCATACAACCTGAAAGATGCCAGCTGGTCCAGGCCCTGTATATAGATGGTCAGTTGATCATTGACCGGATTAGGGTATACGCTCACAGTATACTCAGCAGGGGCTATCTGATTGATGCCTGTAGCATACATTTTGCTCTGCTGGTATCCCTGAGTGACTATATTGCCGGCCGATGAGAGTGTCGTGATGGCCGGTTCGCCTACGGTATAGCTGACCTGGCCGTTTGAACCGGTGAGCTGCTGGCCTGCTGATGCCACTATGTGCAGGGCCTGGCCATCAGCAGCGGTCCAGGCTACCAATAGCAGCAGCCATAGGAGATATTTGTCTCTGTTTTTTTTCATGATATTTGGTTTTGAGTTGGTAAATATTAATTATTGTAAAAGTATCGGGGTTTGTGTGGTCTGACAAACCACTTTGATCCAAGAATTAGGAAAGATGAGAGGCAATATCCTGATGTAATTGCCTGTAGTCATATATAAGATAGTTGGTTTGTATGACGACTCCTTCTTATATTTTCATATACTAATGTAAGCGGAAAAAATGGATTTATATAATTTTTTTTCTACTATTTGCTGACATATAGCAAGAAATCATTTAAGATCTTATTGCCTCAAAACCCTGGTCATTTATTACCTGTGCCCGCACACAATCTGTAGGCCCATTTTGCGTTAGTACCGACACAAAATGCACGATTTCGCGAATTGTGTTACTTTAGCGCACCCAAAATTGGTTTTTAATGAAGAAAATAGCCGCCCTTTTGTTTTTGATCATGTCTGTATTGGCCGCTTCCGCACAGGTGGATTCTGCTGCTAAGGCTAAGTCCATACTCGTGCAACCTATGACTACCACTGCACCTGCTGTCACACCGGCACCGAAACCGGAGAAGAAGCCCTATGTACTCAATGTACCTAAGGACCGCTTAGTATTAGACCTGAATGCCGCTAACTGGATACGCCACAACGATGCCAATGGCTTCCGCACACGCTACTATTCACGCGGACTGAACCTCTATGGCATGTATGATCTTCAGATCAAAAAATCACGCGTCAGCTTCGCTTTTGGTGCAGGTATCAGCTTCGTCGATATCTACAATAACTCTACCCTGTATGACTCTACCAGCGGATCCGGTGGCAAATTCACGCCGATGAATAACTATCCGGATACGGTGAAACTCAACAAGGTGGCCATGACCTATATTGACATCCCGCTGGAGCTGCGTATCAGGACCAACAGGGACAAACTCGACCAGCTATGGAAGTTCAATATCGGTTTCAAAGTCGGTGTGCGCATCGATGCTTATACCAGGACCATCTATAAGACCCCCCGCGAAAGCGAAAGAGATAAGCCATATCCTGACTTTAACCTCTTCAGAATGGGGCCTACATTACGTATCGGTTACAGCAGTTTCAACTTCACAGCATATTATGGCCTCCTGGACGTCTTTAAGACTAATCGAGGGCCGGAGCTGAATGAGTGGTCCTTCGGTATCTCCTTTAATGGATTGTAGTGATACGTCGACTATTTTCTCGCTTATTTATCATTCTCATACGTGGGTACCAGCTGCTTATATCTCCTCATCTCGGCCGAAACTGCCGCTATACCCCTACCTGCAGCCAGTATGCGGTAGAAGCCATCACTAAATACGGCCCTGTCAAAGGCGGCTACCTGGCCATCAAGCGCATCATGAGCTGCCATCCCTGGGGCGGGCATGGATATGATCCTGTACCCTGAT
>PLSN01000397.1 GCA_003165135.1 Bacteroidota bacterium | reverse complement strand
ATTTTTTATATGTATAAGTGAAAATACATGTGTGACTGAAAAGCTCTGAAAACCATAAATCTAAAGATGATATCATATGTGTCAATAATTTATTTGACAGATTAAAATTAAAATGCTTGTTTTGCATTAGCAAAGGTTGCCAGTCAGTTTCATCTGATGGGCATTAATAGGGAATCACGTGTAAATCGTGAACAGTACCCGCTGCTGTAAGCTCTTTCAGAGTTTTGGTCTCAATACCACTGTTCGCCCAGGCGAATGGGAAGGTGCCAAAACGGAGTAAGTCAGAAGACCTGCCAATTGCTACAATGGTTCGACAGCTTTCGGGAAGAAAGGCTGGGAATAGATGCGGTGTACAACGTATTTGCTCCTTTTTATTTATCCCGAAGTTGATTTTTTAATTCTTAAATTCGTGTTTTCAAATGAAGAAAATCAGCTTTACTTTATTGGCATTTATTGCCATTTTCTCTGCCACAGCCCAGCACAGGTCTACTTTTGACGACCTCGGCCTNNACATACAGTAACATACCTGTCAATGTAGACACTATTACTACCGGCACTACCGACTACAACTATCAGTACAACAATGCCGCCAGTAGCGGGGTTTATGGCTCCAGTGCCTTCAGCCTATGCTATGTCGGCAGCAGCCCTACTCTCAGGCTTGAAGGCTTCGCACCCGGTCACCAGATCTATGGCATGTATGTGACCAATTCGGCTTATGACTATCTCAGTATGAAATACGGAGATGGTTTTGGGAAAAAGTTCGGCGGTGTAACGGGCATGGACTCAGACTGGTTCCGCTTGACGATTACAGGCTGGTATCAGGGCAACCCTATAGCAGATTCCGTAAACTTCTATCTGGCAGATTTTCGTTCTCCGGACACCACACAACATTATATCCTGAAAAGCTGGGCATTTGTCGATCTATTGCCGCTTGGTAATGTAGACAGCCTGACATTCATCCTTAACTCCAGTGATACTGCAGGAGGTTTTGGTATGAATACCCCTGCGTATTTTGCCCTGGACAACTTCATGACCACTGACGGGGCTACTTATCAGGGCCCATTGCTGGCGAATGATTCATTCTCCTTTGTGTACATGGATACGCTCACAGGTAATCCGGATACTCTGATCGCCAATATAGTCGCAAATGATACTCTTTCACCATTTCTCGCATATACAATTTCATTGGTATCAAGCCCTTTGATCCTTGGTGCCACAGCTTACCTGAATTCAAGCGACAGCCTTGTTTATATTCCCGCTCAGGGGATAACGGGGACTGACACACTATATTATTCCGTATGTGATGAGATCGGCACGTGTGATACAGCACAAATACTGGTCTATGTAGCGACTCCGTCCAATGCAGATACCAGCACAGGCATTAAGAATATAGGTTTGCCTGACCTGCATATATACCCTAATCCGGCCAGTGCCAATCTGTCGATCAGCTACTCGGGCACTATACAGTCTATTTCTATTATAGAAATGACAGGTCGAGAAGCTATGCAAATAGATATTCATAGTACTCAGTCTACGTTCAATATTGAACAGCTTAGTCCGGGTGTCTATACAGTCATCATCCATACTGCGGATGGCACAGATGCGAAACGATTAGTCAAGGAATAAAAACCTAAGACAATGACTATTCGTAGCATCCATAAATTTTGTGGGCTGGTATTTCCTTTTCGTAGGTTACTACTCTATATCTTCTGCTTATTACTGTTTGCATCAGACAGCTATGCCCAGTTTGCTCCTGTTGTGGGCTTCCCGGGTACCACAGCTATACCCGGAGATTCATCTGCTTTTGTTGCATGGGCGAGTGGATGCACTGTATATAGGGGTCTAAGATGCATTGAAGTTCCTGACTCCGGCTATGCCACTGATGGTGACTCAAGCTCAGCACTCGGGCCTGCAGGACAGAATGGTACTGTAAGCCTCGGCGATAGTGGTATTGCAATACTTACTTTCCCCAGTCCAATAGTGAACGGCCCTGGATTTGATTTTGCAGTATTTGAAAATGGATTTGATGTAGGGCCACCCGCAGATGGATTAGCTTTTCTCGAGCTTGGCTTTGTTGAGGTGAGCAGTGATGGAGTAAGGTATGTACGTTTTCCGTGTATAGACAATGTACAGGATAGCAGCCAGATCAGCAATGCTATCCCCATGGATGGCAGTAGGCTCAATAATCTCGCAGGTAAATATGTTTGGGACTATGGTACTCCGTTTGATCTCAATGAGCTTATCGACTCTCCTGGGCTTGATGTCAATAATATACTCTTTGTAAAAGTGATCGACGTCATCGGATCCATTAATACCGCTATTGGCACTCATGACAGCCGAGGCTACATAGTCAACGATCCTTACCCTACTAATTTTGCTTCATCAGGTTTTGATCTGGACGCAGTAGGAGTGATCAATCAAAAAGGAGTAGCCGGGATCGATCATGTAGCGACTACTAATGTAGAAGTTTATCCAAATCCCATAACAGATGTTTTACAAATCAGGACTTATCAATCTGGTCCAAGTATCGTGCAGATCACTGACATGAATGGTCGTTTAATAATAAGCAAAGCCTTTAACTGTGGAACAGAACTATGGCTGGACTGCCTGCCTACTGGCGTATACAATGCTAAAATTACTAACCAGCTGTCTGCATTCTCAAAACTGATCGTGAAACAATGAAGCCAGAGAATAATATCACACCAATACTTAAGCCCTCAAAGGAGTCTAAATCCTTTGAGGGTTCCTGTGATTATTATTTAGAAAACGGATATGTTGTTTTTACAGAAGAATATCATCTCAGGCGTGGC
>PLSN01000269.1 GCA_003165135.1 Bacteroidota bacterium | reverse complement strand
CCGGCCAGTGACCTGATCAATGTCAAAGCTGATGGACTAACAGGTGGTAGTTATACACTATCTCTGAATAACATCGATGGGCAAATAATCAGCATACAGCAGATAAGTGTGACAGGCAATGCACTCGACACGCGCATGAATATGGAAAACATCACGGCCGGTATTTATTTCCTGAGCCTGAGCTCAGAGACTGTCCGGGAAACGATCAAAGTGGTGAAATATTGAGAAGCTGTTTTGAAATATTCATAAGCCAACCCTCAAAGGGTTCAAAACTCTTTGAGGGTTATACTCATATAATGAAGTTTTAGAGTAAAATCAAAACAGCCCCTATAGTGCGCTAAAATACTATCCAAACAAACTACCAAAGAGGTCGAGTTGTTTTAATTCGGGCTCTTTTTTCTTTTTAGCGGGTTTAGCGTGTGCTATCTCGACAGATACGGCATCGTCGAGTTTCTTTGTGACGAGATGTACGGTGTAGCCGGTCACTGTCACTTCACCGAACTCGCTCATCTTTCTGGTGCTCTCCAACGTGCACTCTATACGTGTGCCATTTTTGAACTGTGCGCCCTGATTGATGACCTCATTTTTAAAGTCATTGTCCTTCATCGCAAAATTGATGATACGGCCGGTGGCGAGGTAGATGCCTTTCCATTTATAGTTGCCGACCTTGAGCACTGGAGAGATGATCTCGATCACTGCGGCCTCATCAGTCTCAGGCTTCAGCGTATCAGCCACCAGCATATATGTTCCGAACTTCTTACGGCTGATTGTGTTGGGCTTGCCTGATAGGCTATCGTCGTTCTTTAGCTGTTGTACTGAGAGTTTAGTGACCTTCTCGCAATTAGTGATCTGGCGGTAGAAGTTTGATTTGAGCTTTATGATCTTGAGATTATTTTTGAAGAGACTCGCGGCGCTCTCCATATCGATGGCATTCTCTTCATCCTTTTCATAGTACTTTATTTCTTTGCGTAGTTTCTCTGTTCGTTTTTTGGTTTCGTCTTTGTTTTCCTCATTGACGACCTTCTCTATATCGACCTCCAGCGGCAACACATAGTGAAATACGGCCGTAGTCAGACTCCGCATGAACTCACTCTTGCTGCGCAGCACAAAGCGCTCGACGAGGCCGCCTTCTTTGTATGCTTCAGTCTCTACCTGCACACGAGAGCCCAGCACAGTTGAAATTTCTTTGAGGATGCCCAGCAGGTTGACCTCACATTTATTGCGGATCAGGGCGTTCATACTGTGCGATGTGTCTGCGAAAAAATAATGAAGCTCGATCTTGCCGGAAGCTTCTTTGACTGATATGCTCATAATTCTTACTGCGATTCTTTAAAAACGGGTTACGAAAGTAAGGAATTACGCGGCTTGTAAAAACAATGTGACTATCAATAGGCAAAACCGAAGCCCTGTGTGGCTTTGAGGCTGATTATTTCTTCCGTATCAGTGGTATTTGCAGATTGGTGGGGCGGTTTTCCACTTTGTCAAAGTTGCGGCCATCCACATTTCTCGCGCCCCAGAAGAGCATCTCATTCAGTACATAGATCAGGTCGTACTCGGCGTATACCTGCCCCTCTGCCAGTCCGAACGGTGCAAAGGCCTTGCCCATCACGCTTTGTGTGCCATTAACTTCCCATTTGTTGAAGCCGGTGCTTGCTATCTGGTTCATCGCATCCACGAAGCCCTGGTGCAGTGGCGTGACCTCGTATGCCTCGTCAGCTATGTAGTCCACCTTCTGTGCACCTTCAGCGATAGGATGCTCACCTTGCCATGTGATATGGCCTTTGATGAGGATCTTCACGAGCGGTGCTTTGCCGTATGGGTCAGCTGAGTTGATCACCGCAAGTTCAAATTTATCGCCCGCCGAATACCTGAATACGCGTGAGAGGTAGAAAGGCTTCATGTTTCCATCGGCATTTTTAATAATGCTCGGACGAAGTTCGGGAGCTATGCTGACCCAGTCGCCCTGTATCGATTGTTTGGTTTCTTCGAGTGTCATGTTATTGTTTTTTGAGATAACAAAAGTCTTACCTTTGTTCCGTAATAACAAGTAGTCAATAAATTGCTTCATAGTACAATATTATAGACCAATGGCAAATACAAGGAAAAATAAGGATTACAACCCCAATAACTGCCCCGTGACGCACTGCCTGAATAGGATAGGAGGCAAGTGGAAGCCGCTGATCATCTATGGCGTGAGCAAGAAATGCAACCGATTCAGCATGCTGCAAAAGGCGCTGCCAGTGATCAGCAAACAGATGCTGGTCAACCAGCTCCGCGAACTCGAAGAAGACAAGATACTGGAACGCATCATCTACGCCGAGATACCGCCGCGTGTGGAATATAAGGTCACACCGTATGGACAGTCGCTGCTCCCTGTGATAGACGTGCTGCAGGACTGGGGACTGAAGGACATGAAGAAGAAAGCGAAATCAAAATAAAATACATTCAGCAGATGCCCAAATACAGCGCCTTTATCTTTGATATGAACGGAACGATGGTCGATGATATGCACTATCATGAACTGGCATGGTACAAGATACTGGTCAATGAACTAAGGGCCAATATGAGCAAGGAAGAACTCAGGCATCAGATGTATGGCAAAAATGAAGAAATGCTGGAGCGTGTATTTGGCGCAGGTAAATTCTCTAAAGAAGAGATCGATGACGTAGCCGACCGCAAAGAAGCTCGCTATCGTGAGGAGTTTCTACCTGACCTGAAATTAATAAAGGGTTTAGACCAACTGCTGATAAAAGCTAAAGCAACCAATATCGGCCTGGCCATTGGCACCGCGGCCATTCCCGCCAATGTCGATTTTATACTGGGTAATCTGAAACTGTGGGAATACTTCCCAGTGATCGTCACCGCCAGTGATGTCACTACGAGTAAACCTCACCCTGAGGTTTTCCTCAAAGCTGCAGAGAAGCTAGGTGTCGCGCCTGAGCACTGTCTCGTGTTTGAAGATGCGCCCAAAGGCATAGAGGCCGCCCGACGCGCAGGGGTGAAGGCCGTAGGCATCTCGTCCTATCATACTGCCACAGAATTAGCAAATGACAATGTATTATGCGTAATCAATGACTATACTGATACCAGGTTGAATGAGTTGTTCTGGTAGCAGATAAAGCTGAATTATCTTATCACAGTAAGCCTGACAGGACGGACATCTGATAATCCCGGGAAGGTAATTGTATAAACCCCTGAAGCATCTGAAGGTAGTGTAACAGGAGTAAATTCTCCGGTCAGGACACCCTGCTGAATCATTTGACCGGAAAGGTCTGATATAGTATAAGCAGCTACCACAGATACATACGATCGAATGAAGAACTCGCCATTAGAAGGATTGGGATAGAGTCTGACATAATCGCTGGTGGTAACCGCCACACCTGTATTGGTAAATGCATACGGAGCAGAAATACTGCTGCATCCATTACTATCTGTGACAGCTACTGTATAGTTCCCGTTTTGTGATGTCTGAATGATCTGGGTCGTATCTGCCGAAAGTATTATGTTGTTATATATCCACTGATACTCAGCATAGCCTGATACAGTATTGAGGGTATCTCCGGATGAAGAGATAGCAGGGGCAGTGGGAGAGGTGTGCAGTACAGATACAGCGACCACAGTAGTATCATGATTGCCTACACTATCGAGGGCCACGCATGTATATGTACCTGCACATAGGCCGGAGATCGAAGCAGTGGTATAGTTACCGGGTGTCCATGAATAGTTGACCGGCCCTGTCTGCCCTGTGACAGAGGCAGTCGCAGTACCTGTACATGAGTCTGAGCAATTCATATTGATGGAGGAAGCTGATAGAGAAAAAGTATTGCCCAGTTTGCCAAGAAAAAGATAATATGGTATAAGAACTCCATCAAAATAAGCTGCCGGTATACCGCCGGCTTCATATACACTATTGCCAAAAATAGCTGGGGTAGATGAAGGTCCTAGTGTTTCAGTTGGCCAACCATATCCTTTACCCCATATGGCGTTACCATTTTTATCATACATGATAATAAAGTTATTGTGTCCTGTGCCAAAATTTGTCAGATCACTATGTATGGATATATTATTCACTGTCAAAAAGGTATCCGAAAATGTACCTGAGAGGTAGCAATTTCCTTGGTTGTCGATGACCAGATTTCCACCCTGAGTGTTGCCCTGAGTGATTACATTTGTCCAAATGAGGTTGCCTGACAGATCGTATTTGGCCAGATAAGCTTTATTGTATCCGGGCATTGTATTTGCCAATGTGGTAGATCCAAATAGAGCGGTATCAC
>PLSN01000388.1 GCA_003165135.1 Bacteroidota bacterium | reverse complement strand
CCTATGCATTGGCGAGAGAGATACAGAGTGACAATCTCTTAGTGCTCAATCTCGCGAAATATTTCGGTGACGCAGCAGAGAAAGTACCCAATAAAAAAAAGGCGATCACTATCGGTGTGAAAAATGCCAAAGGCCAGCTCATTATCACTACCGACGGCGACTGTATCATGGACCAGCACTGGATCAGCTCGATGGTGGGCTACTATCAGCAGCATGATTACAAATTTATCACCGGTCCTGTGATGCTCAGCGCCGCTAAAGGTCTGCTTGGATTATTTCAGCAGATAGATGTGATCAATATGCTCGGTATCACAGGAGGCACTATCGCCAATAACTATCCTACCATGTGCAATGGTGCCAATCTTCTCTACGAGAAAAAAGCGTTTCTCGAAGTGGATGGCTATAAGGGCAATACGGATATACCGACCGGCGATGATATATTTCTGATGCAGAAACTCGAAATGGCCTTCCCTGACTCTGTCGGTTTTGTCAAAAATATTGACGCCTGTGTTTATTCAAAGCCAGAAAGTTCCTTTGCTGATTTCGTCGCTCAGCGGGTCAGGTGGACCAGCAAATCCACTGCCTTTCAGAAAAGGTCCGTCACTGGCATTTTGATGTTTGCCTATTTATTCAATCTCCTTATCTTGATCCTGATACCGATAGCCTTTGAGAAATTTGAACTGGCATGGCTGCCGCTGGCTTTGGCTTTTGGTGTCAAGTTTCTTATGGATCTTTCATTCAATGTAGGTGTGACCGGCTTTTTCAAAAAAAGGATATTGCTGCTCCTTCTGCCGGTATTCGAACCGCTGCATATCATCTATATAGTATGTATCGGTGTACTCGGACTGAGTGGCAAATACACCTGGAAGGAAAGAAAAATATCGTAGTAATAGCCACTTATTAATATTATTATGTCAGACAGCAAGAGTTTAAATCAGAAAGCCTGGATGCGGTTTAAACGCAATAGGGCCGCTATGTTTGGACTCTTCGTCATTGTTGCAGTATTGATGATGGCTGTCTTTGCCTATCAGCTCGCACCTGACCATAGTCCCGATGCAAACGAGCAAACACTCCAACTCGAAATGATGCCTCCTGGATCCAAGGTCATGATGCTATATATGCGTAAGCCCCAGACAGAAATAGCCCCCGGCATCTCTGAGCGATTTGAAAATTTCTTTTTCGGCTACCCATCAGGATATGATATGATACCGATACTTGACAGCTTTAAGCTCAAGAAAGACTTTCTATATGTATTTGTTTATAAAGGCAAAAATGCCGACCCTGAAATGCGCAAATACTACTATACCGATATACTCAGAGTAGACTCTACTGCACGTATTAATACAATGCAAAGGTCACTGTCAGAGATCCGAGGGGATTCTGCGGCATATGAAAGATTTTGCACCCGGCTCAGAACTGATGTATATAAAGTATGCCTGTCACCCTGTAGATATTGGTTCGNNTGACCGTTTCGGCAGGGACATCCTCAGCAGGCTCATTATTGGATCGCGAATATCACTTTTCGTAGGCCTCATCTCTGTGCTCATTTCTTTATTCATTGGCATCATATCAGGAGCATTCGCAGGATATTTCAGAGGGCGTACAGATGCTGTCATATTATGGATCATCAATGTATTCTGGTCTATACCTACTATACTACTCGCTATGGGCCTCTATGTAGGCGCAGGCACATTCATCCCCTCTAAACTGCTGTTGATCTTCATAGCTGTCGGGTTGACGATGTGGGTAGAGGTGGCGCGTATTGTCAGAGGACAATTCATCCTGATCAGAGAGTTCGAATATGTGACCGCTGCTCAAAGTCTGGGTTATAGCCATATCAGGACGATCTTCAGGCACATACTGCCGAATATCATGGGGCCAGTCATCGTTGTCGCCTGCGCCAACTTTGCCAATGCTATCCTCATCGAGTCTGGTCTGAGCTATATTGGGCTCGGTGTCCAGCCGCCGACACCATCCTGGGGAGGCATGCTGAGCGAGTACAAAAATTTCATTGACTCAGACAAGGCTTACCTCGCACTCGCTCCCGGACTGGCTATCATGCTGCTGGTACTGGCGTTTAATCTCGTAGGTAACGGGCTCCGCGATGCGCTGGATGTAAAAGGAAAGGCGGAATAATGGACGCCGATATACTATTGATTTAAAATCAGGACATTTAATAATAAATCGAAATTTCGCTTCCAATTTCTTATTTTGTCGTACCAAACACGATCACCCTTGAGTCAATTTACAGAGATAGATTTTTACAAATCACGGCTTTCGAAACTGGAGCCACTGTTTACGCTCAAACAGCAGCAGATCAATTCGCTGCTGGAGATCACCGAGGCTGTCAATAATAATTGGCCGATACATGCCCTGGTGCGGGTCTACGAATCCATCCTGATAGCTCAGCTTGGCATACAGAAGATCGCGCTGCTGATAAAGGGAGACAATGATAAATGGGCCTGCCTTTCGTATACAGGTAACGACACAGGTTTTCTACAGCTCAATTTCAATGATTTCACTTTGCCTTTCTTAGAATTGACTACTGTAGGAGCGATCAATAGCTATGAACTGCCGGAGTTTGAATTTGTGATCCCGGTAGCGCATAAAAAAACTCCCATAGGAATGGCATTCATTGGTGACTTTAGGTCCGGTGAAGAGCTTGATACCAAAGAAGAAAAACTGAAATTCACACAGACCATCACTAATATCATCCTGGTCGCAAACGAAAACAAGCGGCTTTTCAAAAGCCAGCTGGACAAAGCAATCCTCGAGAAAGAACTGAAGCTGGCAGCTGATATGCAGAATATGCTCGTACCATCGACCATGATGAATAATGAGGTGATAGAGACTGCTGCATTTTATAAACCTCACAAAGACATTGGCGGCGATTATTATGATTTTATCAAGCTGACTGAAGATGAATTCGTGTTTTGTATCAGTGATATCTCCGGCAAAGGTGTGCCTGCCGCGCTGCTCATGGCAAACTTTCAGGCTAATCTCCGGGCCATCGTAGCGAGAAACTATTCGCTTGACACCGTTGTAGACCTGCTCAATAGAAAAGTGGGCGAGATCACAAAAGGCGAAAAATTCATCACGCTCTTTATAGCGAAATATAATGTCAAGACCCGCATCCTGCAATATGTCAATGCCGGCCATAATCCGTCCATACTGCACAGTAATGGCGAGGTTCAGCTGCTTGACAAAGGGTGTACCATACTTGGGATGTTTGATGTACTTCCTTTCATCAATATCGGTGAGGTCAAGATACCCAAGGGTGGCCTGCTGATAAACTATACAGACGGGCTCACCGAAGCGAGCAATGATAAAGGAGAATTATTTGAAGTAGAAGGCCTTCTGACCTACATAGAAAAGAATCATTTGGCGCCATTAGCCATCTTTAACAATAATCTGGTAGAACATATCAATACTTTCAAAGGCAGCGATGATTTTGATGATGATCTGACACTACTGACCGTCCGGTTTCATTGATAGCACACCCAGATCAAGCAGTACAAGCAGTGCGATGATCATAAAGAAGAAAGGGCCTACTTTGTCAGACTCAAGCATGTCACTCAGGAGCAGATTAATGATAATGGAAAACATCACCAGCAGCAATATCATTACGGCACGTCTATTCTCCCTGCTTTTCATCTTGAAGTAGATATACTCCCCGTAAATAAATACTGCGAAGGTCAGCAACAAAAATATAGCCAATCCGATCCAGCCCTGCTCTGCCAGCATCAGCAGATAGTAATTGTGTACTGTCGAATGCTCATCATTATCGCTGATATATGTCTCAAAGTCCGTGACGGTATACCGCTTATAATAATTATAAAAATTTCCCGAACCCACCCCCATATATGGTCTGTCATGCACCATCCGCGCCGCAGCCACCCATCGGTATACGCGCTCCATGCTAGACACATCCTTTCCTTCGAAAGTAGAAGTGAGGTGCGAACTGAAATCATCATGGTAAATGGTGTCTTCATAATTTGGGGCAAACCGCAGATAATGGTTGTCATAAAACAGCCATGAGATGCCGACAATACCGAATAGTAATAAGCCTGCCATTGCCACTTTGGTGAGGCGCCATTTCACCATAAAATAGAATGGTATCATCCCCAGAATAGCAAGCATTGCCGTGCGGGTATAGGAAAGATAGATCGCTGCTACATATATCAGAATAGAAATCAAAAGCATTTTATGGATCATAGTTCTCTTCCCGTACCAACTAAATGCCCATAGCANNTTCACATGGTTTCTGAAATATGGGCCTACACATTTATTGATCTCCTGAAAAGAGAAATGATATATGATACCATGTCTTAACACAGTGACTATGATCAATATGGTCAGTGGTATAAAGATGCACCAAAACCACTTTTTCATATCTGACCTGCTTCGGATCACGATACCGGTCAGAAGTGTGAAAGGAATAAAGTACCATAGCTTAGCCAAAAATACTTTAAAGGAAAAAACCGGCATATCAGAATTGAGTGCACATATGAATATCCAAAACAGATGCAGCATTAAGATCACTACCAGAGGATGACTCAGGAAACCTTTTGGCAAAGCACTCTTTCTAAATAGAATAAGTGTGATGGTCACCATCATTAGGCCCGCCATAAGCGGCTCCGTAGGCAGATCAGTGGAGAGGCCATTTGGGAAGGAATACTCAATAGAACATGGCAGCATGGCCAGTAGTATAAAGTAAAACAGCTTGTAATTTAAGATTGTAAAAAATATGACGAGCACCAATGCCGGCAGCGCTAAAAGAAAAGTAACGTCCAGCTTGAATGCCAGAAGCACTGACGACAGAGATAAAACTGCAAAAGCATAAAAGAGCCCCAACTCCGTCTTGCCGATATTTTTCTCAGCGATCATAGCTGCTTGCGGATCTCCTGTATCTGATCTGCCAGCAATGCCCCGAATACTGTAAACACAAAAGTAAGCAGCATAGCTGTGATACATATCAGTGAGCGGACTGGTTTGTCTTTTTTGTCAGCTTCGACAGGCACATCAATCACCGCGAGGCTCTTGCTGTCATTCTGAAGTGAATTTTCGATCTGTTCTTTGATGTTGGAGTTCTCGTTCAGTTCGATCAGGGCATTCTTTTGCTTAGCATAGATCGCCTTATATACCTGTACCGCGTGAAGGTCACTACCCTCGATCAGATCGGTTTTGTCAAACCCGGCCTTGACCACGATATTGGATTGTTTGCCCAATATTGCCAGTGTGTCGCCATACTCTTTTATCATTCTCGCACGCTCTTCGAGCTGCTTGGAGAATGTAGCCAATTGTTGCTTCTTAGAAAGCGTGATACTACTGCGATAAATAGAATCTGTAAGATTGATCATATCATTCAGTATATCTACAGCCAGTTTAGCTTGCGTATCATATAGTGATAACTCAATAGCACCCTGATCTGTTTTGATGGACCTATAATTGCCTTCAAATTCCTTTTGGACCTTGGTCCTCCAGAATTTTTTTTCTTTACTGATCTTATAGTGCTCAGCCAGATTATACTTGTCTATGATATAATCCTCTATCGGGCCTGACTGGGTGATGGTCAATACTCGGTTCACATCTTCTTTGGATCCATAATAGTCGATCTGCTCCATATTGAATATCGCCGCACGGTCATTATATGCGAGATTGATGGGGTAGAGGGTAGCGTAGGATTTATAGTAATCGTCCATAAAGAACCAGGAGTATCCCGCAGCCAGCATACCGGCACCTAATGTAGCAATGAGTATCTGGTTTTTCCACTTCAGCAAAACCCGGATCACTCCTAATAGATTATAATCATTATCCATTCCTGTTTTTTTATTTAGGGCTCAAATATAGAAATTTCGCCTCAGTCAGTTCATCTATTTGGTAAATGCCTTTAGCTGCTTCAGCATACTAAATGGCAATAGCTGAAACACCAATATTAGCACTAATAATACTCCCCCGTTGATCATTAGCCTGACCATCCACTGGATCTGTGTCGTCGATAATAACCACGACAGGCCTACCCCCAGTACCACAAAACCTGCCAATCGCAATAACAGTAACCATTCCCACCTGACTTTGAAGATTACATTGGCTGCATAAATATGAAATATCGCCACCACTGTCTGGGTGAAAAGCGTGGCTGTAGTGGTGCCTAGAGCACCATAGCTCGGTATCAGAACGAGATTGAGGATGACATTGACCAGTATGCCGCCGACCGCTATTATATTGAGAATTTTCATACTACCATGAGCAGTGAGCAATGTGCCAAATATATATACACTTGAAATAGGAATAAAGGAGATCATCAGCAGTGAAAATATCCTGCTGCTGTATGTACTGGCATTGTGATACAGCAGGTGCATGATATCATTGCCAAAAAACATACAGAGTATCGCCGCACAGCCCGAAAAAAGGAACATCAGTACCGCACTGAAACTCAAAAGATCATGGATACTCTCTCTGCGGCGGATCATAGACGCGAAAAGTGGCATCAAGGGCACGCCAAATAGATAGCCGAATTGGTTCATCGCATCAAGGAGCCGATATGACTGCGCATAGATACCTGTCTCGGCTGCACTATACATACGCTCCAACATAATGGCATCAATACGATAGTAGATCGTCATCAGTAGCCCCAGCATTGCAAAAGGAGCTGATTTGAGCAGGATGGCTTTCACAAAACGCCAGCGCCACAGGGTCAGCTGATATGCCTGGCGGCCTCTCAGCGCTATCAGTGCAATGATAGCTGTAATGAGCAGTGCCGCTGTCTGCGAAAAAATAAAATAGTTGATATTAAAATCCGGTCCCGCAAAATAAGGCAGATATAAGAAGCAGCTGCAAAAGATAATGGCCAACAGTCTGTCGAGTACTGAGATGACAGAATCAATTTTAAAGAGATGAAGTGCCGTGAGATTTGAACGGAGATAAAGTATATAAGACAGTATCACCTGATTGAGGGCTAGAAAAGCTAGCATTTTGATCTGGAGTGCCGAGTAGCCTGTGAGCATGGCTGAGGCAAACGCTACCAGAAAATATAGCAGAGATAGGCCTAGCTTAAGAACCATCAGATTGGGCAGGTAGGTGGCTAGACGGGATGGATGCCGTGCCACAGCCCGGTTATTAAAATTACTAAGGCCGAAGTCTAGTACGATACCAAAGAGAAAAGAGAAATTGAATAAAGCGAAATAGGTACCATATTCATCCGGACCAATTCGATTCTGCACGACGCGATCTATGCCAAATATCCAGAAAGGTTTGACCAATACATTGGCAAAGATGAGCAGTAGGAGATTGCCGGCAAATTTTTTTCGCATACCTGATAGGCGAATTTATAGATTAAAGTGATAAAAGGAGTGTATGTTCAAAAATGCCTTTAATCCAATAATTCATTTACTTAGCATTCTCGTATGAAGCCAAAACTCAAAATAGCTGTCAACACACGCCTGCTGCTCCGGGACAAACTGGAGGGCATCGGCTATTTTGAATATGAGACACTAATTCGTATCACAGGTGCCAATCCTGATGTGGAGTTTCATTTTTTGTTTGACCGTCCGTATGATCAGAGTTTTATTTTTTCTGATAATATCAAACCTATTGTCCTCTTTCCTCCGGCACGTCATCCCTTACTTTGGTATTGGTGGTTTGAATGGTCAGTAGCAGGCTACCTCCGCAAAAATAATTTCGCCCTCTTCCTTTCACCTGATGGATATGTGAGCCTGAGCTCAGACACACCCACACTGGCCATACAGCATGATATAGCTTTTGAGCATTATCCTGATTTCATCCCTGCTCTACACTGTCGGTATTATAAATACTATGTACCAAAGTTCATGGCACATGCTACCCGTATAGCTACCGTATCAGAATATTCAAAATCGGACATCATAAAACACTATGGAACATCGGCCGACAAAATAGATGTGATATATAATGCAGCCAAGGAAATATTTCAGCCCATCGGTGCGGATGAAAAAAAACGCATTGCGGCCCAATACACTGAGGGTAAACCATATCTCATATTTGTTGGATCGATACATCCCAGAAAGAACCTGAAGAACATGCTTCTGGCCTTTGATCAGTTTAAAAAGACCACCCCATCAGCTGAGTTGAAATTTCTAGTGGTGGGTGCTTTCGGTTGGCAGAATAGTGAACTGAAAGAGATCATACACTCCATGCAGTATAAAGACGAAGTGATTTTTTTAGGTCGGCAGCCCCTTGATGAACTTGCCAAACTCATAGCGGGTTCATTTGCGCTGCTGTATGTATCTCTTTTTGAAGGTTTCGGAGTACCTCCTGTCGAAGGCATGAAATGTGGAGTGCCTGTGATCACGTCTGACAACTCATCACTGCCTAAAATATGTGGAGATGCAGCACTGCTGGTCGATCCTCTCGATGTTGATGCAATATGCCTGGCAATAGAAAAGCTATGGACAAACCCATTACTGTGTGAAAGCCTAATACTTAAAGGAACTATGCAAGCACAGAAATATTCATGGGATAGATCTGCTGACCTGTTGTGGGACAGCTGTCTGAAAACAATAGAAAGCAGAAAGATCAATTGACAGCCAGAGTCCGCCCCATGGCGACACACAATACCAGTCATATTTGCCTTTGTGATCGATCTTAGGCGCAAAAGCAAAAGCATGTACCTGGCCTGTACCACCACCCCATGCAGAAGTTTTCAGGTTGTACTGCTCCGAACCAAATGGCCCCAGGGGTTTCCATGTTTGTCCATGGATAATATAACTATAAGCCAAAAGAAGTACTAAGATTGCTTTTCTGATGATCATTTTCCCATTGATTTAAGGCAGGCCTAAGGTAGTCAAAAGAACCCTTTTGAGGATTTTACATGCTCCTTTATTAGAATAAATAGCAGATTAGCGAGATAAAATAAGCTATATAGACATTTACAATTATATAATTTGATTGATAAAATAATACTGCTTGTCAATTATTTACGAAAACAAAATATTCACTAGTGCCTGACTATCACAATTTCATTATCTTTATTAGTAAAGTTAGTGTGTGTGTGTGACACTGGAGATGTGCAAAAAACTCTTGCTGCCTTTCTTTTTTAAATTAATTTAACTGCCCATTAGAAGCATAAATGTTTTACGAGTTTCTCACACCTTTCGACAAAGAAAAATACCTGGGCAACATTGTCTTTAAGCCTAACCAAATAGGTAACACAATTGAGTTTTATGAAGGTGAGAAAGTAAATCTCGATGATTTTGACCTTGCTATCATAAGTATAGAAGAGAACCGAGGAAACCTCGAAAACAAAGGTGTAGAAGACGGACCGGTCAATATACGCAGAGAACTATATAATCTATACACACCGGATTCAGAAAAACCACTACGCCTCATCGACCTGGGCAATATGAAGCTAGGCGCTAAACTAAAAGACTCCTATTTTGGCCTTGCATCAGTCATGCTAAACCTGCTGACCAATAATGTAATACCGATCATACTCGGTGGCACTCATGACAATACCTTCGGCCAGTTTCTCGGATATCAGGAACTATACACACTGATCAATATGGTCATCGTAGATGAGAAAATAGACCTCGATGATCCAGGCCAGCATGTCGATGCATCTTCGTACATGATGCCTATACTCGCTCACAACCCTAATTATCTTTTCAACTATTCGCATCTCGGCTACCAAACCTATCTCAATGATCCGCAAGCTATCGGTATGCTCGACGCCCTCAATTTTGACTGCATCAGGCTAGGTATGGTGCGTAAGAATATCGAAGAAGTAGAACCCGTGCTACGTGATGCAGATATGCTCAGTATAGACATCTCTGCTGTCAGAATGGCTGATGCTCCCGGACGTGCAGGTGCCACTCCCAACGGATTTTCAGGTGAAGAGCTATGCCAGATCACACGATATGCCGGCCTGAGTGATAAACTCACCTCACTGGGTATCTATGAGTTTAATCCGCATTATGACAATCAGAATCAAACCTCTCAGCTCATCGCACAGATGGTATGGTATTTTATAGAAGGCTATTACAGTCGCCGCGGAGACTTCCCGATCAATATGAGCAACTTCCTAAAATTTACTGTCAAGTTCGAGCAGTATGACCATGAGCTCATCTTCTGGAAAAGCAAAGTCACAGAGCGCTGGTGGATGGAGCTGCCATATGGCGACAAGAAAAAATATGCCCGTCATCAGATGGTGCCCTGCTCATATGCAGACTATGAAATGGCATGCAAAGATGAACTCCCCGACCGCTGGATGAAGGTCTATAATAAGCTGATAGAGTCTTAAAACCTATTTATGGCAATAGCCTGCCATATGCACGAGGGAACGGTATCGTCTCTCTGATATGCTGCAGTCCGCATATCCACGCCACCAGCCTTTCCAATCCCAGCCCGAAACCTGAATGAGGGATATTGCCATAGCGGCGCANNATGCCAAAGCCGGAGTGCGGCACGCTGCCATAGCGGCGCAGATCGAGATACCACTCAAATGCCTCCATCGGCAGATCGTGTTCTTTTATCTTGTGAGTGAGCTTCGCGAGATCAGTTTCCCGTTCGCCACCACCTACTACCTCACCGTAACCTTCCGGTGCTAGCAGGTCGACGCCTTTGGCATAGCCGAGGTCAGTATCGTCTTCCTTCATATAGAAAGCCTTCACAGCCTGGGGCCAGTTATACACCATCACCGGTAGGCCAAACATACGGGTCAGGACTGTCTCGTGGCTACCGCCGAAGTCCTCACCTCGTACAAAGTGTTTAGCACTATGCAACCACTCAGGAATATTAGTAGCTTTTTCGTTGAGGTCTTTGATATCGTTTTTAAGTTGGTCTATTTTGTTTTGGTTAAAGTTCTTCTCGCCTTTGGTCAATGCTCCCGATGCGATCTTTGCCTCACGCTCATCTATATCTTTCTGCTTCTCTGCCATTTCATTTTTGATTGCTTGCAGGTCTTCTTCAAGCATAAGAATAGAGGTCTTACCGTTGACAGCTTTTTCACCTTTGATAATATCTACCGCCTCTTCATATTTCATACGGATAAATGGCTCTGTGATGCGTGACAGGTAATCTGTTTTGCGCTCGAGTACTTCAAACTCCAGTTTGCACTTCTCCAGGACATCACATACTACATAGCGAATGAAATCTTCTATCAGGTCCATGTCCATCTTTAGGTCATAGAATGCCATCTCCGGCTCTATCATCCAGAACTCAGACAGGTGTCTGCGTGTCTTGGACTTCTCCGCGCGGAATGTGGGACCAAAGGTATAGATCAGGCCCTGTGCCATAGCCATGGCCTCACCATATAGCTGGCCAGACTGAGAGAGGTAAGCTGGATCACCATAAAAATCCGTTTCGAAAAGTGTCGATGTGCCCTCACAGGCATTGCCTGTAAAGATCGGTGCATCCATCTGCACAAAACCACGCTCCTGAAAGAATTTATGTATTGCAAAGATAATTGTATTGCGTACTCGCATGATAGCCCACTGTCGGCGTGAGCGCAGCCACAGATGCCGATGGTCCATTAGAAATTCTACTCCGTGATCTTTCGGAGTGATGGGATACTCCTGTGAGATAGCATACACAAAGACCGACTTCACCGTGATCTCATAGCCGCCAAACTGTTTATCGTCCTTCCGCACCACACCTGATACAGACAAACTGCTCTCCTGAGAAAGTTTCTTTGCCAACTCAAAATTTTCTTCGCCGACTGTATTTATATCTACTACACACTGTACGAATCCTGTCCCATCCCTGAGCACGAGAAATGCCAACCCCTTAGAGTCGCGCTTTTGCGCCAGCCATCCTTTGAGGACCACTTCCTGTCCTTCATGCTGCGCCAACTGTTTGATATATACTTGTTCCATGATGCTGTGAAAATAGAAAAAAGCATCAACAGACGTTAGAGGCATCTTCGAATTTGAACTGCAGATCAGTAAAAACCTAAAATATTAACGCTTATTCAGAGACCCTGTTTGGTTTTCGATGCATGCTTCCAGATGTATTTCCCGACATCGTTTCCGATATTTCCTGCAGAAAGAGGTGATTTTAAACATATACCAATGAATAACAATAGATTGATTATTGCATGTTTAACCAACTGTCAATGATGTTTAATATAATTGATAAAATAATTTGAAACTATCTTTAAAATATATTTTGTTTTCTAATTTAAGCTTTGTAAGTTTAAATTCTAAATCCTAAAATATGAGAAAAACCCTACTCTACTTTTCTATTCTGGCATTCGTAGCTTCGGCTCATGGCCAGTCTCTTTCCCCTACCGTTATTGCTTCGGCAGGCGGGTACTCTTCGGTGAGTGGTACCAGCCTTTCCTACACAGTAGGTGAGCTCGCTGCAGTCCAAACCTTCAAAGATGGCACGGGTCGCTATATATTGACCCAAGGCTTCCAGCAACCCAATGATATAGTAAACGGCCTGCTTGATATACAGAAAGGCGCGGATGGCTCATTCAGCGTTTACCCTATCCCGGCCCAAACCACCATATGGTATGGTTATGAATTTACTGAAGCAGGCAAAATTCAGGTCAATCTGTTTGACATCATAGGCCAAAAGATGAATTACGATCTTGACGAGACTTATGATTCAGGCAAAATGATCCACAGTTTTGACTGCTCCACATATCCTTCCGGCAATTATATCCTAAGTTTGAAATTCACCACTTCATCCGGACAGGAGAAAGTGCTGAGCAAAAAGATNNATCATTACCCACTAATATCAGCTGCCCCGCTATTCAGATGACAAAGCCGGATGAGCAGTTCTTAATTTAAAAAAGGCATTTCGAAAACCCTCAATATTTAATCAAGACCACTATTAAATTTAAAACCAAAATCAACATTTATGAAACCAATCAAACAAATCCTACTAGCCCTCAGTATTCTGACGGTCCTAGGCCTGTCTGCACAGGTACCGCAGCAGGTCAACTATCAGGCCATAGCCAGAAACGCAAACGGTACCGTATTAGCAAATCAAGCAATAAGCGTCAGGTTCACTATACATGATGTCTCTGCTACTGGTGCGAATGTCTATCAGGAGACCTGGGCAGGCATCACTACCAATCAGTTTGGCCTTTTTACAGTAGCCTTAGGTACAGGGACACAGGTAGGCACTAATGCATTCACAAGTATCGTCTGGGGAACCAATGCCAAATACCTGGAAGTAGAACTGGACCCTTCTGGAGGCACAAACTATGTGAGCATGGGTACAACTCAACTCAACGCTGTGCCATATGCCCTCTATGCAGCTACTTCAGGTTCAGGAGCAGGTGCTACCGGTCCTACTGGCTCTCCAGGCACTAATGGTACGAACGGTACTGATGGGGTCACCGGCCCTACAGGTCCGGCTGGTACTGCAGGTACGAACGGATCTAACGGATCCAATGGTACAAACGGCGCTAATGGCAGTACAGGTGCCACAGGCCCTACTGGTCCTACAGGGGCAGGTGCGACTGGTGCAACTGGCCCAAGCGGTACAGGTGGTGGCCCTACCGGCCCTACAGGCCCTACAGGCCCTACCGGTTCAGGTGGCGGCTCTACAGGTGCGACTGGCCCTACCGGTTCTAATGGTAT
>PLSN01000073.1 GCA_003165135.1 Bacteroidota bacterium | reverse complement strand
TGGACTATCTATAATTTGTTCTGCTCGATATTTCAATAAATAGTCCTCCGCCGTTTGTGGATTGAAAATTTGTCTTATTTCACTTTTACTACAAAGTGGATAGAAAAATCTTTGATCAACTGTTAGGTCATCTGTTTCTGATAGTGGAATTTTTTCAAAAATATGAACAAGGATATTTCTCTCTTCATTGATTATGTAATTGTCTTTAATTTTTTCATAATCTGGATGAGCCAATAATTGTTTTTTAAAATCCAATAAATATCCCTCGGGTAGATTTTCAAGCATTTCTGCATCAAGTGAAAATCCGCTTTTGTCCTCTACTTCTCTCGGAAAGATATCTTTTATGTCAATTTTTCTAGCCATCTCTTATATCAATTCTCCACCACAAACCTGACCGCTTTATTTCCTTTTATTTCCAGTGTGTACGCTCCGGCAGAAATATTCTTGAGTGTAATGGTTTGTTTATCTGAGTTTATATTTCCTTGAGCTACTACCCTGCCGATCATATCGTAGATAGTGTATTCCTTCCCGATATTCCCACTCGACTGAAGCATGAATGAACCATTGTTAGGGTTAGGGTAGAGGCTGATGGTTTCTGCATTTGTTACCGAAGTGATTCCTGCGGGGTTCGGGCTCCATTTTTGCACGCGGTTATTGAGCTGGTCGACTATATAGATATTTCCACTTGTGTCGACATATACCGAGGTAGGATTAGCCAGCTGATCGGGATCACTGCCGAAACCATTACCACCAGCCACTGTTATGCCATTCGTCGCAGAGTCACTGCCCGGAGGAAACATTTGTATCCTGTTGTTATAAAAATCAGCTACATACAGATTGCCTGACCTATCGAGAAATATCCCTGTCGGTGAGTTCAGTTGATTTGCATTGCTTCCCATTCCATTACCACCGGCCACTGTTACTCCGTTAGTAGTAGAGTCACTACCGGAAGGAAATTTCTGTACCCGGTTATTCAGATAATCTGCCACATAGAGGTTACCACCACCATCTACAAATACAGCATCAGGATAGGATAGCTGATAGGCCTCCGCACCCAGGCCCCTGCCACCTGCTACAGTGATTCCGTTTGAAGCATTAGTACTGGCGGCAGGAAACATCTGTATCCGATTATTATCTGCATCTGCCACATATATATTGCCACTATTATCTACGAATACACCTTCGGGATCACTAAGTTGAAAAGGCAGATTGCCCTGCAGATTTCCGCCTGCCACTGTCAGACCACTACTCAGAGATGTACTACCGGCGGGAAATTCCTGGATACGGTTATTGCCAAAATCCGCTATATAGAGATTGCCGCTGCTATCCATACATATTCCCGCAGGATTATATAGCTGATCAGCTCCAAAGCCCGGGCCATTGCCACCTGCTACAGTGATACCGCCTGTAGCTGAGGTGCTGCCTGCCCGAAACATCTGCACACGGCTATTGACGCTATATTGGTCGGTGTTATTGGTTTGGTCAGACACGTAGATATTGCCGCTATGGTCCAGCCATATGCCATATGGATAGACAAACTGTATCGAATCTCCGCCATATCCATTGCCACCGGCCACAGTAGTGATGGTTTGGGCTTCGGAGAATGATACTACTATCAGTATCAGTGCAGGCAGCAAAGATCTTTTCATTTGATTGACTTTATCTCTATCTTAATAATGCAAAATAGTGAATTATTAATTAATGTTTCCTTTAGTTCTTTGTGTAAATTGCAGCCAAATTTCTCAAGAAATGAATCTCCACGATCAGCGCACCAGCTACAATAAAAGTGAATTGTCAGAAGACATCATCCAGCAGGACCCATTTGACCAGTTCATGCTGTGGTTCAAGGATGTACAGCAGACATCGATCCGCGAAGCTAATGCCATGACCATAGCGACTGCTACATCCGAGGGCAAACCATCAGCAAGGATAGTACTCCTGAAAGAAGTCAATGAGCGGGGATTTGTTTTCTATACCAACTATGATAGTCGAAAAGGCAAAGAGCTAGCAGAGAACCCTCATGCTCAACTATTGTTTTTTTGGGATGACCTGGAGCGGCAGATCCGGATAGAGGGTACGATAGAGAAACTGCCAGCAGATATATCTGATGCCTACTTCTACTCCCGGCCTGTGGAGAGCCAATATGGTGCAATGATATCGGATCAAAGCACTGTGATCCCATCACGTGAATACCTCGAAGAAAAAAGAAAAGCATTGAAAAACACCACGCCTAAACGTCCTGAAAACTGGGGCGGCTACGTGCTGGTACCGGATTACTTTGAGTTTTGGCAGGGCAGGCCATCGAGGCTGCATGACCGCATCAGCTACCGGGCCGAAAACGGAGGATGGAAGATAGAAAGACTTTCCCCCTGATAAAATTGAGGTTGTAGGGACGGGTCGCGAACTGTCCCCATGGCCGATGGGCACAAAAAAAGGCATGGACATAATATCGCCATACCCTTTTTATTCCTTAAATAAATATTGACCTATTCTGCTTTCTTAGCAGGAGCCTTGCGTGGCGGTGCTTTTTTAGCTGTCACTTCTTTTTCTACTTCTTTCGGAGCAGCTTTTTTTACCGGCTTAGCTGCTTTTTCTGCTTTTGGAGCAGCTGCTTTCTTAGCTACAGTTTGCGGCCTTGAGTTGCCATACGAACCTTTGAACCTTTTTCCTTTTGCAGTACGTTTATCTCCTCTGCCCATGATTATCTTACTTTTTTATGATTGAATAACTGCAAATATATTATTTAAAATGGAAAGGGGCGACAGATAAGTGAAAAGGGACTAATGACGAGGGACATAGCAGCCGTCTCTTGCCACTCGTCCTTCGTACCTTTTGCTATAAATAAAAAATCCCTCCCGGTTGAACGAGAAGGATTTTTTAAAGATCGAAACAAATGATTATTTGTTTACTTTCTTAGCTAGTTCAGCACCAGCTTTGAATTTAGCCACTTTTTTGGCTTTGATCTTGATCTCTTTGCCAGTACGTGGATTACGACCAGTCCTTGCAGCACGTTTAGCTACAGAGAAAGTACCGAAGCCTACGAGAGTTACTTTACCATCAGCTTTAGAAAGCGTTTTTTCGATGGCTGTAATAACTGCGTCAAGAGCGTCAGCAGCTTGTCCTTTAGTGATCTTCGCGTCTTTTGCGATCGCGTCGACTAATTCTCCCTTGTTCATTGTTTTNNGCAGTAGCAATACTTTCAAAGGATGGTTCTGCCGAAAATGTGAATAAGTGCGTGTTTCATAAATTAATTATTCAATGAATTTGTATAAAGTATTGATTATCAAATAATTGAACGAAAACCCTTACTGCATGGGCGTTTCAATGGATGTGGATATTTTTCATATAATTCTTTATCTTTGAGTGGGATTTATGGAAAATGATGGTATTATTAGCTTACAGCCTGATTTGAAATCTTTCTTCCGAATAAAAATACAATGGTATAATATATGAAAAAATGCGTTTTCTTTTCGATGGTAATGATCATCCTTTCTATCGGCCTTATAA
>PLSN01000466.1 GCA_003165135.1 Bacteroidota bacterium | reverse complement strand
CGTCCCTGTGACCGAAAACAAACTCATCCGAAAGGATGTCTATATCAGTACATCCAATCTCTCTGCTGCCATACAACGGATGAAATCAGAACCTTCAAGTACTCGAAAAAACACTAAGGAGATACAGCAATTCTCCATACTCAACCATCTCCTGTCATCCGGTATCGCTGCTGCTAAAGAATCCATTAAGGTTTCCTCTGATCAAAATCGCCTGATATGGACAGAAAAGGCTTTGACTATACTAAAAGAGACAATCAGCTACGTGGATGAAAATAAAAAACCTGCACCACCGGCAGATGCAAAGGCTTCAGAGACCATAATACCAAAAGACCCATTTGAATCTATCTACAAAACCAGCACTAAGATCGAGCAGATCACTCAGACAGTGGCCTTTTGAGATTCGGCCTGAGTATGCTCTGAAGCATAGTACATAAACAGGCAGAACGCAGCCACAGCATCCAGTATATGCCAGATAGCATGGCCCTGTATAGGTGAATATGGATCACAGAGCGATGTGCCTGTCTGCGATATATTCCATATGAAAAAAGCGGCGCCCAGTGACCCGACTGCGCCGAGCGGCCATTTTTTATTGTGCCAGGCCTTTCTCACATAGCTATTCAGCGCCTCTACAACTATGGTCAGAATGATCATAATCATGAAAACTGTATCACCAAAAAAATCGAATATGATATGATATGGTGCCCCGTCAGCCCAGATGCAGAATACAAGAAAAACAATAAAAAGTCCAACAAAGTATACCGGGCTCAACCTCAGAAACCGCTCCAATGCATACGCTAAAGTAAATGATGCAACAAGGTACATAGACAGCATATCAAAGAATCCGCCCAGATCACCCAGAGACGCATGCATAGCCATAGATCCAGGTCCCAGAAAGACAACTATAGATGCATAAAAGGTACCATAGATCGCATTCTGGGTGATGCTGTTATTATTGTGGGCAAAAGTACCTCTCATCAGCAGCCAGCCAATGGTAAGTCCTGCGATGATAAAAGCTATATTGGACCAGGTATTGTATGGCTGCTTGATCAGTCCGGGGCGCGATGCCTCACAGAACTCCTTTGCCACACCACTGGGGGCTCCAAACCAGCCATGCACCAGGCCGATCCATAATAATACCATAGAGACAGCTCCTACCAATAGGGGAATAATGAAGATGAGTTTGTTATTCTTTGCCTGATCCATATGGATCGAAAAGTAAACTTTTTGCGGAAACTATTATATTAAATCTGGCTTATTCAAAAGATTTAAGAAGGATATGTTGTGATGCTGTATGAAGGTCACGCCAGCATCTGTTCAGCGCAGTATGCTCCATCGCCACACTCAGCCCTAAGTAGGGATAAACTGCCTGTGCCGCTGACAGCGCTACAGACACTGATTTCTTTGCCGTATGGCTTACTTCATTTAGCATTTGATCTTCCATCTTTTTATCATTTAATAGTGCTGTCCATGAGCGCTCAACAGCCAGATAGAAAACCTCAACTGCTTGATTCAGTAATGATCGCTGTCTGAGTATAAGATCATGTACGAAGTTATACCGCTGCTCATTTCCTGCTGACTGATATAACTTTAAGACAGACTCAGCCTCTTCAAAAAAATGCCTGCAGATACCGATATTGACCGCGGCAAATGAGGCCTCTGCAAATGGTATAAAAGGATAGTCATAGATCGGATGCTCATAGTATCGTTTGCCGTTTGCTATATCAAAGGTCCTGCCCTCAGGCACGAATGCATCTGACACACTGATCGTATGGCTGGATGTGGCTTTGAGGCCATAAGCATCCCAGTCGCGAGTCACCTGTACCTGATCGGGGCTGAATATAAATGACCTGACAGTGCCATCAGGCAACACGCAGTTAGCAGTGAATATAGTAGCAAAGTCGGCACCGCTGCAATACCGCCAGCTGCCTGTAGCCCTGTAGCCTCCTGGCACATTATGAACTGTACCTATAGGATGGCCGCTGCCTGCTACCACAGCATCATCAGGAGTGAAAAGCTCCGCAGCTACTTCTGGTGCGAAGATCGATGCAAAGTATCCCCCACCGGAGCCGATAGTGATAAGCCAGCCAAAGCTACCATCTATGTGAGATGCTTCCTCGAATATCCTGATAGCCGCTGGCAGGCTCTCTGCTGCACCATTGAGTTCTCCGGGTACGAAAAGCTTAAAGAGGCGGTGACGGTATATGACCGACAGCGCCTCAGATGATATTGCTGAATGAGATTCAGATGAGAGTGACTGCTCCCGTATAGATGCTATGATTTCTTTGCTGAAAAATGCCATGTCGCCTTTTGGATGCAATATATCACCAGTCCGGCTCTATATCGATATCTTTGCTCAATAAAATATTAAGCCGACGATGTCAGATGCAGATGCAGATCAGTTCTCTGTGTATTTGTACTCCTTGCTCTCTGAGTGGAAAACAAGCTTCAACATTATACCTATAGATAAAACGCTAAAAAGAGCACAATAAATGATCAGGACTGAATGGTCTGCAAGGTGGCTGGCGTAGAGATCTTCTGTGTACATTTTGTTGATTTTAGGGTTACAATTAGAATATGGTTGCTTGCGCAATTCATATACTGATACGTATACCTAAAAAAAGAGTTTCAACATCTATCCTAATTATTGTTGACCTGGTCCAAACAGATGCATTAGTTCATCACCGCTACATCGGCCAGGTTCCATTTCCTGATATTTCTGATCGCGGTCCAGTATGCCCTGCCATAAGAGGCGAATATCTCCTGTCCGGGCCTGATAGTGCGGGTAGCCTCCAGCCACATCGTGCCGTCGTCCAGCAGACGAAAGAGTGAGTTATTGACCATACCTGGCAGCCTGACAGGCCCGCAGGCATCATTGGCATACATCGCCGGGCCCTTCACATCTATATAGTCATCAGTACCATCTCCACTATCGAGCAGGTAGAGGTCATTGGCCAGTTCCACATCACTGTCACCGGCATACTTCTCCCCTGTCACCTCCACGATCAGGTCGCCACGGCGCATATGCTCATCTGCCCATAGGCCCATACCGGAGCCGGGTATCATAGAGGGGGCGATGCTTATTTTTTTCATATCAAAACCTGTATTAATTTGTCCGAAGGGCTGCGAAGATAGCTATAATAAAGCCTATATGCTAAACACAATGCACTTTATTTCCCATGACTCGAATCATAGCAGCTTTTTATATCTTCATTACACATTATCTTATATTGCTGGACAAATAAATTTCAAAATAGTTCATTAACCGCTTATGACTGCAAGGGGGGGGGGAATCAGCAAATATATTAAATCAT
>PLSN01000252.1 GCA_003165135.1 Bacteroidota bacterium | reverse complement strand
GCGCTTTACATCATCCTCGGCATATTTCTGGTGCTCATCGTCGCCAATCTGACTCAGTACCATGCTGACATTCCTCTCGATGTTCTAAAAGCTGAGTATGCGCCACCGCCTTCTAAATTTATGATGATGGATGGAGCCACGGTGCATTATCGCGATGAGGGGACTGGTTTTCCGATAGTACTTATTCATGGGATGTCATCGTCGCTGCATACTTGGCAAGGCTGGACGGAGATACTACTCGCCAAACATTATCGCGTTATCCGCATGGACCTGCCGGGTTTTGGCCTGACGGGCCCTAATGCCAATAATGATTATACNNTCGGCAGGTTCCTCGATAGTCTAGGAGTGAAGGAATGCTATATGGCAGGTAATTCGCTTGGCGGCTTTATCACATGGAACTATACTCTTCACCATCCGCAGCAGGTGAAGAAGATGATAATACTGGATGCAGCGGGCTACCCTATGAAGGCGCCGCCCTTTGTAGTAGACCTGGCGCGAAGCAAACTATTGAGTCCGATGTTCCGCTATATCACTCCGCGGGTTATCGTTTCTGCCAGTATGAGGCAAGTGTATGGCGATGCATCAAGGATCACAGATAGTGCTACTGAGCGCTACTTCAAACTGGCGCTGCGTGCAGGCAATCGAGGGGCATTCATTTCCTTTGTCAGCGAATTTCGAGATCGTGACACTGTGCCCATTCAGCATATTACTACCCCTACGCTGATCGAGTGGGGTGAAAAAGACAGGTGGATATCGGTAGATAATGCAAAGAGATTTAACCGAGATATCAAAGGCTCTAAACTGGTCGTATATCCTGGTGTAGGACACATTCCGATGGAGGAGATACCTGCGGAGTCATGCGCGGATGCGGTAAAGTTTTTTGCGGAGCCGGTAGATACTGTAAAGGCTGACACTGTAATTACTCGTTAGATTTATTTCTAAATTACCATCCTAAAATCATCTTATGCACGCACTCGGCACCCTCGACAAAATGCCTACATCATATGTGAACCCCGTTCAATACTTTCTACGGCTCGGTAATGATGAAGTTGACATGAACGACCTCGTGGGAAAGCAAATATCGCTGCGCTATACGGGAAATATATTTTGCGGTGTATGCGGCAAGAAGACCAGCAAATCTTTTGGTGAGGGCATGTGCTATAATTGTTTTGCTACCTCACCGGAGAATGCAGAGTGTATCCTGCGTCCTGAACTGTGCCTTGCACATGAGCACAAAGGACGTGATGTGGAGTGGGAGATAAGCCATCACCTGCAGCCGCACTATGTCTACCTCGCACTCGTCAACGAAACAAAGGTAGGAGTGACCCGCGACACTCAGATACCGACACGCTGGATAGATCAGGGTGCTAATAAGGCCATCATCCTCGCAGAGACACCATACAGGCAGCTGGCTGGGCTCATAGAAGTAGGACTGAAAGAGTATATGACCGACAAAACTCACTGGAGCAAAATGCTTCGCAATGAGTTTAACACAGGCATAGACCTGCTGAAAGAAAAAGAGCGGATGGAAGACATTCTGCCCTATGAATTTCAACAATACATTTCTCCAAATAATGAGATACTTGAAATGCACTATCCTGTATTGGAATATCCTAAGAAGGTCACTAGTCTTAGCTTTGATAAGCAATCAGAGATCAATAGCAAGCTGATCGGTATACGCGCACAGTACCTGATATTCGAGGGTGGAAATGTGATCAATATCCGCAAACATAGCGGCTATGAGGTAGAACTAACAGCCTAGCCATGAGTTGCAAGGTTCAAGTTGCAAACTTTGTATTGCCCCTCTCCTTCGGAGAGGGGTTGGGGTGAGGTGATTATTTTCCCACTACACTGCCGAATACTTTCTTAATGAGGGCTGATGCCTGTCCCATCGGGTCCCTCCTGATCTTGGCTTCTTCCTGTGCGATCATATAGAAAAGTCCGTCTATAGCCTTATGGGTCGCATAGTCCGGCAGATCTGGATTGACACGAGATACAAAGGGAATGCTATTGTATGCATTCATCATATCAGACCATGCCTCTGTAGTATGTGTCGCATCAAGTGCTGTTTTTATGCTCGGTTTGAACGCCGCAACCAGAGCATCTGTAGTAGCTTTTTTGAGAAACTGGGTACAGGCGTCCTGCTGTTTGCTCTGTACGAGGTTTAGTGCATCACTTATACTGAGATTGCTGATTGCATCTAGGAATATCTGTGTAGCCTTTGGTGCTGCCTGCTCTGCAGAGCGGTTCATCTGGAGTATCACTTTATCTACCAGGGCACCCTGGCCGATACGTCTGAGACCATCTTCTACTTTTTTTGCCTGAGGTGGCAGCAATAGTTTGATGGCAGCATTGGCGAAGTAGCCATCAGTGGCAGACACCTGTGTCACACCTTTTTTGATACCATTGCTGAGTGCCTCTTTGATAGCACCGGCCGCATCGCCCTGCGATATTCCAGCGCCGCTTGCAGCGTTTTCGGCTTTGTTGAGTACGTTGCCAAACTGGGCCTGGCTGCTGCCGATCAGGATAATGTTTGCCATGATGATCAGGAGGGTCTTTTTCATTTGATTGTTTTTATCTGAGTGTATTTTCAATTTCCTTGCCAAAGTAATCGAAGGAGGTGTTAATAAAAAACATTTTCGGTAAAATAAAATGCCCTGCATTTGATTGCAGGGCTTTTATCAAGAAAATTGATTTTCAGGTCTGTTGTCTTTTACTCTACACCGAGTGATTTGAGTGTCTCCATGTTCAGGTTGCCGACAGGTAGGTTTTTGTCCTGCTGATATTTGACCAGGGCAGCTTTGGTTTCGGCACCAAAAATATCATCCAGTGGTCCCGGGTCATAGCCGTTTGCTTTGAGGGCCTTTTGAATAGCGATGATCTTGTCAGCAGTGAGCTTGTCACCACAGAGTATTTCTTTCCACTCAGAGTAGCCGCCCTTGCGTATTAATTCCTTATGCATAACTTTCTTGTATGTAGCTGGTATTTCTATCTGCTCCTGGCGTGCAGGCTGGTCGACCACTTGTTTGGATACTATTTTATACTCTGCAGCTATGGGGAAATCCTGTTTGTAAGCAGGGGTCTTAACGATCTTGCGGGATACTTTCTTGTACACAGCAGGTACCTGCTGCAGGCAAAGGACCTGGCAGTCTGCGGGATTGGCTGAGAGACAGCCTGCATCTGCTGTTCCCTTTACCCATTTTTGAGTAGCTGGTGATACCATGATATCTTCGACCACTGTCTCATATACTGCTGCGATCTCTTCGGTGCGGACAGAGGCGGGTTTTGTGACCACTGTATCAAATACGGTCTTATAAGTCGCAGGTATGGTTTGTGTCTTGTATGATAGAGGTTTATCTACGACCATTTCTTCTTTGAAGTCAAATTTGTCAGCTACAAAGCAGCGTGCATAACATTTGCCTACTTCAGCATTGGGTGGCAGGTTATCATTGGCATCACTCAGGGTGCCGGTGTATTCCGGTGTGCTTGACGAAGCTTTAGTTGTCAATGGTGCATCTGAAGGATGACTCGGCGGAGGCGTGGTTTTGTTTACCAGTGCGGGTGCAGACTGTTTTACTTTCACCGCTGCTATTTTGGGAGCGGACACTACCTTGCTGGTGTCAGTAATAGGTGCAGCAGTGGCATCAACCGGAGTGGTTGTACTAGACAAACTTGAATCCTGCTTATATTTATTTGTATTAGGATTACCTGTTTCGATGAAGATTTGCGCATTTTCGACACCGGAGATCATCAGTGATGCAGATAATAATAATGGGTAAAGTTTCATATTATATATATTATTTAGAACTATGGTGAAAATACAGCTATTTTTAGTTTTCACAAATTTGCTTTTTATTGCCTGCTCTAAAATAATAAGCAAGCAGTTAATATTATCAACAATGAGTGACATAAAAGACATTATCGAAAGGGCATGGGAAAACAGAGAATTGCTAAAAGAAAGATCAACCCAAGAGGCGATACTCGATGTGATAGAGCGCTTGGACAAAGGCATACTGAGGGTCGCAGAGCCACTCCATGACAAATGGCAGGTCAATGATTGGGTGAAGAAGGCTGTCATTTTGTATTTCCCAATACAACAAATGGAGACTATAGAGGTGGGGCCTTTTGAATTTCATGACAAGATGAAGTTGAAGCACAATTATGCTGCTCTCGGTGTCCGAGTAGTACCTCATGCGGTAGCTCGCTATGGTGCTTACCTCGCCAAAGGTGTGATCATGATGCCATCCTATGTCAATATCGGGGCCTATGTGGATGAAGGCACGATGGTAGACACATGGGCGACTGTAGGTTCATGCGCACAGATAGGAAAGAATGTGCACCTGAGTGGTGGCGTGGGCATAGGTGGTGTGCTAGAGCCGGTACAGGCTGCACCTGTGATCATAGAGGATGGTGCTTTCGTGGGCTCGCGCTGTATAGTGGTAGAAGGTGTGCGTGTAGGACGAGAAGCGGTGCTGGGTGCCAATGTGGTGCTGACTATGTCTACTAAGATCATCGATGTCACATCAGGTGATGCAAAAGAATATAAGGGCTATGTACCAGAGCGCTCAGTAGTAATACCGGGGAGCTATACCAAGAAATTTCCCGCAGGTGACTATCAGGTGCCCTGTGCTCTAATCATTGGTCAGCGCAAGGAAAGCACTGATCTTAAGACCTCACTGAATAATGCTTTGCGTGAACATGATGTAGCTGTGTAGGAAGTATATCGGTTGATCGGTTATTCAGGAAATCCGGGAATCAGTTGAGCAGAAAACCTAGTTTCACGGGGGATTGACGGATTAACCGATTTTCTGAATTCCAGATTAACAGATGTCCTGATTATCTTTTCACTACTAATTTCAAAAAACTAATTTTGCCTTAATGAGTAATCTGGCTGACAAATTGACGCACCCGGTCTTTAAGGTGATATCTGAGGTGAGTGCAAAACTCAATATGGAAACATATGTGGTGGGTGGATTCGTGCGTGACATGCTGCTGCACAGGCCATGTATGGATATTGACTTCGTGTGTGTGGGCAGTGGTATAGCGCTGGCTGAGGCCTCTGCGAAGAAACTGAACCCGAATATCAATANNTGTAAGTTTCTTTAAAAATTTCGGTACAGCACATTTTCGCTATGATGATTATGACCTGGAGTTTGTCGGTGCGCGGAAAGAATCATACAATAGGGATTCGCGCAAGCCGATAGTTGAAGAAGGCACGCTGCAGGATGACCAGAACAGGCGCGACTTTACTATAAATGCCATGGCTATCTCACTAAATAAGGATAACTATGGTGAATTGCTCGCGCCATTTGATGGCTTGAGTGATCTGGATAATGGAGTCATCCGTACGCCGCTTGATCCGGACATTACTTTCAGTGATGATCCACTGAGGATGATGCGCGCGATCAGGTTTGCGACACAGCTTAATTTCTATATCGAGCCTAAAACCCTCGAGGCTATAGCGAGAAACAAAGACCGCATCAGGATCATATCTCAGGAACGTATCACTGATGAGTTGAATAAAATAATCCTTGCAAAAAAACCTTCAGTGGGCTTCCGTTTGCTCGAAGAGACAGGATTACTGGCACTGATACTGCCTGAGATGCAGAAACTGAAAGGAGTGG
>PLSN01000311.1 GCA_003165135.1 Bacteroidota bacterium | reverse complement strand
GAACAAAAATGATAGAAGTCATACAGAGATAACCTTGGAAGATTAACTTTGCGCTAGATTGCAGATTATCTTTCTAAAAACTAATCACCGCGTGAATGAATTAAAACGGAAAACAGCTTTATTGCTCGGTTGGGAGTTTCCTCCCGCTATGGCTGGTGGCCTTGCGGTGGCTACTTATGGTATAGTCAATGCACTAAAAGAATTCATCAACATCATCCTCATCATCCCATACAAGGATGACAATACACCCGAGATGCCCAATGTGACCATCTATGGGCTTAATAAGCTACAAGAGGAATTTACCGAAAAAGTACTCATCGAGATCAGGGAGTCAATGACTTCATTCAATGAGGTTGGGTTTATATCTGCGTATCCTTTTTTCTCGCATACATACATGCAGCCACAGACGCATGAGAAGGTCACACATCAGGAGGTCACTGTGCCGATAGACAAGGTGAAGCTTTTTCAATCAGAAGATATCTACGGCGAAGGCCTCTGGGAGAAACTGCAGGCATATCGGGACCTGGTGACCGCACTCTCATCGGTGCTGGAGTTTGATATCATACACTGCCATGACTGGCTGACATTCGAGGCGGGCATGTGTGTGAAGCGCATCAGCGGCAAACCGCTGGCACTCCATGTACACGCGCTGGAGACCGACCGCATATCTGAGGATGTGCGCAACGAAATATACCAGATAGAGCGCGAGGCCATGCTGGTGGCAGATGTGATATTTCCCGTGAGCCACTATACCAAGAGCAAGATCGTACACAACTACAAGATACCGGCGTATAAAATATTCCCGATACACAATGCAGTAGACGCGACGATAGCCAAGAAATGGAAGCATCGCATACCTCAGAAGATAGTGACGTTCGTAGGTCGAGTCACGACACAGAAAGGGCCTGAGTATTTCTTTGAGACGGCAGAGAAGGTCGTAGCTAAATATCCGGACGTGAAATTTGTGATAGCTGGCTCGGGTGACCAGCTCTATGAACTGATAGACAAGACCGCCTACAAGAAACTGGGCAAGCACTTTATTTTCGCGGGCTTTCTGAAGCGCGATGAGATAGATGCATTGCTGTCAGTCACAGATGTTTACTTCATGCCCTCCGTATCGGAACCTTTCGGACTATCTGCATTGGAAGCCGCTCGTGCAGGTGTACCGTGTGTCATATCCAAACAATCAGGTGCGGCAGAGGTGTTGAGTTCTGCGCTGATAGCGGATTTTTGGGATACGGACCTTTTTGCAGATCATATCGTGAACCTGCTCTCGCACAAAGAGCTTTCGACACACATAGTCGAGGAGTCAAAGAAAGACCTGGCCAAGATCAGCTGGGATAGTTCGGCCTCACAGATAGCCGAGCAGTATACGAGGATATTGTCATTGTAATGTAGAGACGCAAAATCTTGTGTCTCCTACCGCTGAGATCGAGACGCAAAATCTTGTGTCTCCTACCAAATCTCAATAGGGGTGACACATATCATATATTTCGACTGTATACTCTGCATCAAATAAAGTATTTTTGCTGCCAATAAAACTGCTTATGCCATCAGTTTGTTTTTACTTTCAGGTACATCAGCCATACCGGATCAAGAACTACGGGTTCTTTGACATCGGTCTGGACCATCAGCTATTTGATGAGGCGAAAAACCGCCAGATACTCGATAAGGTATCTCAAAAATGCTACCTGCCTGCCAATGCACTGATGCTCGACCTGATCAAAAAGCATAATGGCGCTTTCCGTATATCATACTCCATATCAGGTGTGGCATTGGAGCAGTTTCGTGACTATAGGCCGGATGTGATGGAATCCTTCAAAAAGCTCGTTGACACCGGCTGTGTGGAGCTGATCTCTGAGACCTATTACCACTCATTGAGTTTTTTATATTCTAAAAGCGAATTTGACCGACAGGTCGCACAGCATAAACAAATGGTATGGGACCACTTTGGGGTAGAGCCGAGGGTTTTCAGAAATACGGAGTTGATCTACAACAATGAGATCGCCTATCACATCTCAGATCTGGGCTACAAAGGCATGATAGCCGAAGGTGTGGACCGTGTGCTGGGAAACAGGAGCCCGAATTTTCTATATCATCCGCACCAGAGGCCGGAGTTTCCGCTGCTGCTGAAAAATTACAAACTCTCTGACGATATCGCATTTCGTTTTTCAAATAAGGCATGGGAAGAGCATCCGCTATCAGCCGGTAAGTTCGCTAAATGGGCACATAAGGTAGCCGGCAATGGCGAGGTGATAAATCTCTTTATGGACTATGAGACTTTTGGCGAGCACCAATGGGAAGACTCAGGCATATTTGAGTTTATGAAGCATCTGCCGGACAAGATCCTTAAGCATGGTGATTTTAATTTCAAGACTCCGTCAGAGGTGGTGGACAGCTATCCTGTACGCGGAGAATATGATGCGCATGAGCTGACCTCATGGGCGGATATGGAGCGCGACCTCTCGGCATGGCGCGCCAACTCTATGCAGCATGAAGCACTACGCAGGATATATGATCTCGAAGATACAGTCAAGGGCCTCAATGATCCGTCTATCCTCGATGACTGGTCTAAGCTGCAAACCTCTGACCATTTCTACTACATGTCAACCACGTTCTGGAGTGATGGTGATGTACATAAATACTTCAGTCCCTACGACTCACCCTACAAGGCATATATCAACTACATGAATGCCTGCTCAGACCTCGAGTACCGCATCGAGAAGGTGCAACATGAGCAGCCCAACCTGATACCCACACCTGCTGTGGCAGCGGCTGGGATGTGATATGTGTTTTTGTTTTCTGATGTTTTAAATTACTTTTAGGAATCTATAATCCACCAGCCATGAAAAGAGCGGTCATAGGGATCGTGATATTCACACTACTCTTTGCTGCCTCCTGCAAAAAGAGTAGCCCGGTCAACTCATGGACTTTCAAAAATACTACTTACAATGCTTATTCCGTGACGGACAGTAATTCGGTAAACGGGAATGGGATCATGACTGCACTATCTCCCCTCGGCACGCTCGTGGTTACTTTTGACGGTAGACTGCCGACCTACGATGGCACATATGCCGCAGCATACTACGGCACACTGACAGTATACAATCAGGTAAATTTCCAGCTCACCACCGTTGGAAATGTTATCTATAATTCAACGGGCGGCAATGGCGATGAACCGGTATCCGTGACCATCTCATCTACCGGCCGAATAACCATGACTGCCACAGGTATCGTGATGGCCAACTATACTACCCCTGGCGACAGTACTGCCATGAATATAAATATCACTCAAACCCAATAAGCCTATCAAAATGAAAAAAGCAATCTTTGGAATCGCGATCCTCACTCTTCTATTCACCACTTCATGCAAGAAAAGCATGCCCTCAAATTACTGGGCATTCAAAGGCACTACTTATACGGTCGCTGCCTGCACAGGCCAGGGCAATATATTGTCGGCCTCAAATATGGTGAGTAGTACAATAAATGGAAATTCTACACTATCCATCACATTCCCGGGCGCAACGTTGCCTGACAGTAATGGCGCATATCCTGTCGTAGGAGGCTACACTGCTCCGGCTGGGCCCCAGGCTTATTTAGTACTTGATATATATGGAGCACAAGGTGGACATTCCCTATATTCTCCTCTGGCAGGGCAGACGATAGCTGTTACAGTGTCTTCGACAGGCAAGGTTTCTGTGTCGGGTTCAGGAATTCAGATGGTTAACATTGACAACTCATCTGATATATCGGCGCTATCTTTGAATATCACCCAGACCCAATAAGCAAAAGGCCTTTTGTTTTCTTGGCTATACGTTGTGGGCATTAATGCCTATTTTCACCGCAGGTTTTTAAAAAAGGTAATAAAAAGTAATAATGAGAAATGCGGTCCTGGCTATAATTGCCATAAGCTTATTGACGATCACTGCCTGCACAAAAAATGCTTCCTCCAATATGGGCGGTACCTGGTCTTTCAAAGCGATCAACTATAGTGCTACGAGTTTCGCTACAGGATACGGACTTGTCACGGTAAATAACCAACCTACTGTATATAGCACCCAGTTTACCACTCTCACGGTTTACTTCTACGGCGGGCTGCCTGACCTGAATAGCGGTTTTGTGAGCGGGACCTTCAAAGTAGTGACCCAGGCCCTCGATACTTCGGCCAATACCGTATCTATGGCACTCAATATAGCAGGTGCTAATGGCAATACCCTCTACCGCTCTACGGGCGGAGGTGGCAATCAGACAGTCAATGTATCTGTGAGCAATGGCAACCTGACCA
>PLSN01000020.1 GCA_003165135.1 Bacteroidota bacterium | reverse complement strand
CATTCGTCTTTACATATGTTTAATATACAAATATCAATAAAGCATGTATCCGTAGACATAGATATCAGCAGTAGCTGTCCCTCCCTGCGCAGTACCTATGCTGAAATAGATCGGACTGCTGTTAATGATAGGTGAAGCGGAACTACTTGAGCTTGAAGAACCAAAAGCACTGGCTGATGGACCCATACTTATTCCAGTTACATTATTAATATAATTAGAAGGGGATACCAATGTGCCAAATCCATTTGGCGCGGTCGCTATCTGATATCCTGTCATGTCCGCTCCGGTGAAAATAGCCCCGTTATTGGCGGTACTGAGAGATGTCGATGCATTGGTGATGACGACATCGGTCACGATGTATCCGCTACCTCCGCTGAGTGTGATAGGCTGGTCGCCGCTGATGAAGGTATACGATGTCATACCGGCGCTCCCGGGTGCTGAGTAGGCAGTGATGGTCGCAGTGGCGCCTGAAGTAGTTCCTGTGATCGTTTCACCGTCGGTGAAGGTGCCTGTGATGGTCGTGATCGTTAATGTACTTGTCTCAATAGCTGTGATCGTAGCAATAGCATGTGAAGTAGCGCCTGTGATAGATTCATTCAGGAATGTACCTGTGAGTGAACTATAACTGACCTGCCCGATAGTTCCAGCAATAGTACTCGAGGAAGTGAATGCTCCGCTGCTGAGATCCAGGCTCGATACGGTGAGCGCTGTGCCGCTGTCGGCGGTGATGACAGCAGTAGCGCCTGTGCTGTCTGTGATCGTATCTCCGGGCTGAAATGCAAAGCCTGTCTGCCCGGTATAGTCTATCGTGGCTGAGTTGGCGAGGTTCATATTGGCGCCGGTGAGTTTGCCGAGGAGCTGCACTCCGGTGGCGAACTGGCTCGCCTTGGCACTGAAATTTTTTACCACACCATCACTTGGGTCGGGCTGTATCAGGGGTATGATGGCATTGGGGTTGAGCGCTGTAGCTGCTGTGAGCTGGCTGATCTTGATATCTGACATTGTTTTTGATTTTATGTTTTGAAATGATATTAATTAGATATTAAAACTATACTCTTGTTTTTGGGACAGGGCCATTTTACGATGAAATAGTTTCCGTCCCTCGTCCCCCGTCCCTCCTTTTTAGTTTTCGAGTAGTAGGAGGCCTGCATTTTCATTGAGGATGAATGATCCGTCCTCACCGAGAAGCGCCTCATTGATGTATATCACCCGGACATTGCTTTCGTGGCCGCTGCTGTCCACCCATTTGAAGAGATAGCTCTGGCCGGGCGTGAATACGGATGTATCGACAGTGATCGTATTGATGATCTCGTCTACTTCTATACTGCCACTGAGAGCACCTGAAATGGTATGTATGTCGGTCCATGCGCCGCTTACATATCCCTGCAGCGTGTATAGTCCTGTGCAGTCATTGGGCTGGAGTGTATCGATAAATATTCGGGCCATGTTCTGTTATTTAAAATTTAATAATTAATAGTTAAAAATTTTGCTGAAGCTGTATTGCCTTTCGTCTCATATCTCAATACTCAATACTATTTTTTAAAACTCAGTTTTATTTTCAGGCCGGCAGTGATCTGCTGATTGAGAATATAATAGCCAATGTCAAACATATACCTGTCGGCAAAGACCACTGATGCTGCAGGCGCGAGGTCGATATTTACTTTACCACCTGTCTTGCCGCCATATGTTTCCGCACCTGCATAGACTTTGATGAGTGCGCTTTTTTTTGTCACCGTTTTAGTAATGTCTCTGACCTCTATCGGAGAGATGTCTGCCCAGCGGATATTTCGGCCTATGATGCGATTATTGGTGAGCGTATCAGTGATGATGGCTTTGAACTCATTAGCCTGATGTATACTGTCCGCGTATACCGCCGTGTCACTGATGAAAACATAACTGTGAGTTGCAAGTACAGAGTCGCAAGGTACACCCATTGTTTGCGATTTGCTGCTTGTCGTTATTATCGTATCATGCCCCCATACAGTATAAGGGATATTATGCGTCAGCTCTATACTCTGCCATATTGTATCATGGCGCGGGAGAAAATGTATCAGCGTATCGGTGTGTGTCAGCTCCATGCTGCCCTTACTACCTTTGCAGCTATGGAGCTGAGTGCCGAGCAGGATGCCGATTATAAAGAATGATATGATCGCTATGATAGTTGATTTGTTCATGTTGTTTTGATATGTCTCCCGCAGATTTCGCTGATGACGCAGAAATATTTTTTATCTGCGAAAATCTCCGTGATCAGCGGGAATGTATTTTATATTTCAGGAAAATAATCATCGCTCGGTCCTCTGTCGCAATGAAAAATAATAGTCACCACCATCGCGATGACCGCAATGATCGATGCCAGGGCCACTGAGGCACTGATGCCGTATTTCATTACGATGAGGTACATAGGACAGCTTTTGCTTTTTGTAAATAAAATATGCGGTCCTGGAGTCCGTTGTATCCGCCGTTTACCATACGCGTGATCGCATTCACATTGTCTGCATCAGCGAGCGCATTGAGGCTGTGATTTGACCAGAACCAGCCCGATACATCAGCAGGATAGGTCGTCGCTACGAGATCAGGATCGTCTATGAGGTCCATACCGATAGACAAGCCATACAGGGAATAATTAGCACGACCGGTGAGCTGGATGAATCCGCGTCCTTTAAATAAAGGGCCGTCTCCCGGCTGTGTATTGCCAAGGTCTGCGCGGCCTTCATATGCCTCACCATTATCGAGTTCGGTAGTATAACAGAACGAACCCGACTCATGTATGAGCTGCGCGATAAAGTGCGCTGCTCTGAGCGGTGTATCGATGCTGTATTTGTCCATAGTATCATTCAGCATGTCGGTATATGCCGAGATGTTTTGTGCACTGGCGTAGATGGCTATCTGCTGTAGTTGGTCTTGAGTGATGCTCATGGTTAATTAAAAATTAAGAGTTAAGAATTAAAGTTGCTGGTTATCGAAGAATCATTATATCATAAATCACAAATCATAAATCACAAATCATAAATCATAAATCATAAA
>PLSN01000045.1 GCA_003165135.1 Bacteroidota bacterium | reverse complement strand
TGATATAATTGGCAATGTCCTGGTATTGGGATTTATCTAACTGCCATAGAGGCTTAAGACTCAGGATCAGCGGACAATTGGGATCGATATGGCTTTCAAATTTGACCTTCACAAAATCGTCAAAACTGATACGGTCATGACTGGTGAAAAAATTCTTAAGTGTCAATGAGCGGTTATTATTACCGGGACGCATGTTCATATAGTCAGGCAGCCTGTGGGGATTGTCATTATGGCCCAGACAGGTAGCATCATAGCAATCATTATTGCTATTAAAAACAAAACCACACGGCGGATCAATGACATGTGGCATACTGTCAAATGGTACCAGATCGGTCCATAGGGTCTTGGATGTATTGCCGGGCAGCAGCCCCGCCCAGTTGTATTCCTGATGCTTGCGGTCAGGTAAAGTGCCCTGAGAAATGTATGCTATATTTTCCTTCTCATCCGCATATACCAAATTAAACAATACCAGGGCATGATTATTTCTGAATGCATCCATGAACTCCTTCATAGTGGTAGACTTTGCCATCTGGTATAGTTGCTGGCCTACCTTGATATTCATATTGGCAGGAAACCGGATCGAATAAAAATTATCGGACTTATCAGATTTCAGTGTGGTACCATATACACTGGTATATGTCATCTTTGGGACAGGTATCACAATACCATGCCAGTTTACTTTGAGCCAAACTCGGCGCTTCTCCAGTTTCATAGACTTCCCATCAAATATGTACTGCAGCTTGTGTACTGGGTCCATCTGGAGTTTAAACACATCTACCTGATCGAAGGTGTTCCAGGTGAATGACCAGCCAAGATGTTTGTTAGTGCCCATGGCATTGGAGGCATTACCCTGAAACATATTACCGATCATATTCAGTCCTTGCTCACTCTGAAGCTGACACTCATAAAAGCTAAGCCCGCCATCCATTTCCATATGAGGATTGATACAGAGATAGGTTTTGCCATCGTTAGATTTATTGCCGTTCATAGCATAGGCATTAGACCCATATGGTGGCCTTTTGAAATCAAAATCCACACCTACCGAGTCGTATTTGCCGCCTACCACATCGCCTACTGCGTTCTGCACCCCCGTCAGAAAACTCATGATAGCCACATATGATGTCAGGATGTCCTTCTCGGTCACCGGAAATGCCTTGCGGTTCTTTACTTCTTTGGGATGGGCAGCTGCATATGCATTGAGTCCCTGAACAAAGCCATTTAGATACTTCTTATACTCAGGTGTGAGGTCCTTATCATACCTTTCATTCACCAGTTTTCTGGCACCTATAGCATGAACAAAGAAATCTGCTTTAGCACCTTCTATGCTCTGCACCCTGCCCATAAAACCCTTTGAGGTATAGATCAGTGTTTGCGTTTCTTCAAATGCATCTTCTGCATTGGCCCAAGCCAGCCCATAGGCTACCTCAGCATCGGTCTTAGCGAAAATATGCGGCGTACCGAGGCTGTCACGGGCTATGGTGATACCGGCAGGATCTATCTTAGGGAAAGTGGGATCTTTTTGAGCAAAGACTAACGAACTGGAAACAAACAAACAGACAAACAATAAATATCTCATGGGGAATTTTTAGCTGCCACTAAAATAAGCTTTGCGTATGGGTATATGCTAAGGATAACAATGGTTTTCAATAAAACAGCCATTGGTGAAATCAAACGGAGATTGTATTTGATTATTAATTATTATCTATTCGCTATTCATTAGATTTAACTCGTCCGGCCTTATAAAACCAGCGCTGATAGTATTTTTCATCCATGCTACTCACTATCACGCCCCCATGTACAGCCGCATGAGCGAACATGCCATTCTGCAGGTAGATGCCGACATGATAGAGATAATGTCCGTTGATATTGAAGAATAAAAGGTCTCCTTCCTGTAGCTCTGTAGGTATGACCTCATCGCATTTCTTGAAAATATCTCCTGCTGAGCCGCCGAGTTCCTCGTTATAAAGTTTATTGTATACAAAACTCACAAACCCCGAACAGTCCACTCCCGACTTTGTTTTGCCACCCCAGTGATAAGGCGTATTAAGCCAGTCAAATATCTCAAAATACAGATCAGGTTTATCTGCATTGACCACATTGATACCTTTGGATAGATAGTAGTCATTGACATCACCAAACTTCAAATAGGAATAGTCAATAGTATCTACCTTCTGGCAAAAAGCCGCAGATGTCATTATGACCATAAAACCAATTAGTAGATACCTCATGTTTAAGCCTGCTCTTTTGCTTCAGCAGCCAATCGCAATTTGCTATGCTTGCTGCCATAAAGGAAATAACATGCCAAACCTACGATCAGCCATACGAAGAAACGCTCCCAGTTGGTCGCGCCGGACTCTGACAGCAGATAGCCGCAGGCAATGAGACCAAGCAGTGGTAGCAGTGAAAGGTTCTTGCGAAACGCCAGCACAACCAGTACCAATATCATGACGATAAATAAATAATGCGGTACCGTCTCTCTGATGAGATGCAAGTTGAAGCCCTTGTCAA
>PLSN01000293.1 GCA_003165135.1 Bacteroidota bacterium | reverse complement strand
TTCCCCCGCTTCAGAAATGGGAGTGGCTTTTTATAAAGATGGTATTTTATTCAGCTCAAACCGTGGTACTGATGCATCCATTGTTCGTCAGGATGTATGGAGCAACAGACGCTTTTATGATCTCTATATCAGTACAAAGCAAGGTGACAACTTGAGTGCGCCCGCCAAGATCAAGGGATGCCAGCCGGACAGAAAGTTTCACGAAGGACCTGCGGTCGTGTCAGCCGATGGTAAAGAACTTTTTTTTACGAGAACCAATTACATCAAATCCAGGGTCAAGAGGAGTAGTGATAAGATCGCAAAGCTCAAGATCATGCATGCTGATTGGGATGACAGTAAACAAAAGTGGGTACACATAACAGAACTATCGATCGATAACAATGATTACTCCGTCGGTCATCCGGCGTTGTCCAGGGACGGAAAGAGGTTATATTTTAGCTCGGATATGCCCGGTGGATTTGGTGAAACAGACCTCTATGTCAGCTATAGGGATATGAATAACAACTGGGGACCTGCCATCAATCTGGGAGCAGGTGTCAATACCAAAGGGCGGGAGTTATTTCCGTTCATTGCAGATGATGGCACTTTGTATTTCTCCAGTGATTGTCACATAGGATTGGGTGGATTGGATATCTATGCAGCTACATTCGCGAATGGAGAGTGGGGCAATGTGCAGAACCTTGGTGCACCTATCAATACCAGTTCGGATGATTTCGGATATATCGTAGATGGAAGCAATATAAATGGATACCTGGTCTCAAACCGCCCGGGCGGCCTGGGCGATGACGATATCTATAAATTTAAAAGAATAGCCGTTACCATATGCGGTGCGGTAGTAGACGCAGCTACAGGCGTGAGTCTGGCCGGGGCCTTGGTTAAGCTGTCTGATGACAAAAGTGTCATAGCTACCAAAGCGACCGGAGATAAAGGCGAGTTCTGTTTCCCGGTACAGCCCAATACGAGTTACAAGCTCAGCGCCTCTCAGAAAGAGTATGAACCGAACAGTGTGACGGGCCCTGCAAGCAAAAGTAATCAGGTAGTCCAGATACCTATGAACAAACTGGGCGGAATAGATCTCTATGTATGTGTGAAGCAAAACGGAAAAGGAACCCTCGAAGGTGCAACCGTCGAGCTGACCAATAAGGCTACCGGTACTAAGAAGACATGTCTGGTCACAGCCGACTGCAAATGTAAATTCAATCTGGATCCCAATTCAGATTATACCATGTGCGCCTATAAGGTGGCTGACAATATAAAAGGCAGCTATGACAGGCCGTCTAAAGACATCACCACAAAAGGCAAAGTGGCCCCTGCAAGCATCTATGAGACCCTTGAGATGACATACCTGGAAGAAGACATGGTCATCAAGATCGATAACCTGTACTATGACGTCAATAAATGGGATATACGCCCTGATGCAGCTGCAGAACTCGATAAAGTAGTAGCACTGATGCAGAAGTTTCCGGGTATGGAGATAGAGCTGAGTTCGCATACTGACTGTCGCGGCTCTATGAAATCTAACGACGAATTATCTGCCAAACGCGCCAAAGAATGTGTGGAATATCTGGTAGCTCATGGCATCGATTCTAAGCGTATGATCGCTGTGGGATATGGAGAGCGTAAACTGGTCAATGGCTGTGCCTGTGAGGGTAATGTGAAGTCAGAGTGTACCGAGGAGCAGCATCAGCAAAACAGGAGGACCGAGTTTAAGATTCTCAAGCTGAAATAATATTGCGAAAACAAATCGCACATTACTGATCGATCATTTTTTTAACTGAAGGTTGGCGGACTTAATTTCTGTAGCCAATTTTCTACTTACATCTGGGGAAAATCCATCTCATTTACCGGGTAATGCATTTTCTGTCAGACGCAGTGCCTCATCTATGTGACTTAGTTCACGGATCTTGAGTCCTCCGGCAAAGGTGTCGTCATCATCGAGATTTACATCAGTGCGCGCTTTGCGGATCAATTCGATAGCACGCTGGATACGTCCCTGTCTGTCAGGGATATTAATATTGGGCAGGTCCGGGGTGTCATTATAATATTTACCATCATCAATGTCGGCCTTAATGATCTCATATACTGCTACTTCGATCGCGTGTATTGCCATTGCTTCATTATCAGTTTGTGCCCAGCCACCGGGCCGGTTAGCTATTAGCCATCTCGCAGCCCTTAGGTCTGTCAGTGCATGAAGATAGGCAGAATGAGTATCAGCCATAATTGACTGTGCCCACATGAAAGATATGGATATAATAAGCAAGCGTTTGAGAACCGACCTGATGAAGATTGACTTTTTCATGGCATCGAATTTATATAATTGATCGCAATAGATAAAAACAAAATCTGTACCATAGATAATATGATGACATAATGGCAATACTGTTACAAATTGTGAGGAAATTTATTTTGTACTTTCAAAATGATTAGTTTAATTTTAGGATAGAAAGAAGTCTTATAATAAAACAAAAATTTACACCATGAAAAGATTTACTCTTACCATTTTANNTCATTTTGGTCATTGCAGTCAATGCACAAGTATTGTCTGATCTTTCATCTAATGAGCTAAAGTCCATAGACCTCTCAGGAAAATATGTAGGCAAAAGAAACCAATTCAGTCAGGACCGTACTTCTTTTATACAATCATTCGAATATGAGTTTAATATCATACAGGCGGGTGATAAAATATCAGGCACATCTACCATTATCAAAGAAAACGGAGAGTATGCCGATATCAAACTTCGGGGCATGATAGTAGGGGATAAGCTGTACTTCGAGGAATATGAGATCGTAAATCAGGACAAGGACCCTAATATGGTCTGGTGCTTCAAGACCGGAGCGCTTAGTATCAAAAAGGATGTCGACAACAATCTTAAACTATCAGGCATTACCGATAGCTACATACCCGAGTATTATATTCCATGCACAGGTGGTACTACTGACCTGACCAAAGTGGACAATAGCAATAACTTTAAGAATCTCGATGCATCAAATGAATCTGCAGGCCTGACTGCTTCAATCGACTTGAGTGTAAGCCCCGATCCATTCGTTGATGCCACTAAGATCAACTATAATATCTCTGCCAATGCCAATGTGACACTGGAGGTCTACGATATCAGCGGGAGAAAAATAACTACACTTGAGAACAATCTCGCAAAGAATGCAGGAGCATACAGCCTTGATTTCTCCGCTAAAGGCTTCGGTCTTGCAGCAGGCGTTCTGATCGCTAAGCTGACTGTAAATGGTAAAGTATATTCCAGCGAGATGGTACAGATGAGGTAATTTGAAATTACCTGCTTCCGAAAATATCACTTCCTATCCTGATGAGTGTGGCGCCATGCTTTAAGGCGATAGGGTAGTCCGATGACATACCCATTGACAATTCTTTGAAATATGGTTTATCAGCAAAATACTTTTCCTTGATATTATCAAAGAGACTCTTTAATCCTTCAAATTCTTTCTCAACTTGAGCGATGTTATCAGTATTTGTAGCCATGCCCATGAGGCCGCATATCTGAATGTATTGGAAAGATTGGTAGGCGGTAGAGTCGAGCT
>PLSN01000383.1 GCA_003165135.1 Bacteroidota bacterium | reverse complement strand
TTTCAATAAATAGCTAAAGAGTACCGTGAAAATAGAGAGTATGATCACAGGCCGGAGCACTGCCCAAAAAACCCCAAAATAGGTCTGTGCATATTGCGTTTTGATCTCTTGCCATGCAAATATCCAAACCAGACTTTTGTATTTCAGAAACTGGATCCAGTATTCTCTGATTATAATAGGATCTGGGTGAATTTTCGTTATTTCCATGCTATTAATACCAGAATATGACTACTGTGATTGTATTTATCCATAGTGCAATTTTACACTTAATCATGAAAGCAACCTAAAATTTTAATAGTGCCTCCGTTTGAAATTAACATCTCTAATGGTCAAGTGTAGATTTTCTATCTTTAACCTACGACAAAAAAGAAACTTCCGAAAGATACAAATCAACTAGCTAAGTTCATCACTGATCTTGCTACTGTCAAAGCTAAAGAACCAGTGAGCACAAAAAATCCTACTGCCATTGCATTGTGTACGCTCGGAGGATTGAGAGGAGGTAAAGCTCGTATCAGGAAACTTACTCTAGAACACCGAAAAGCAGTATCCAAGAAACCAAATGATTCTCGCTGGAAAAAATAGCATTATTCGTTGATGCCTAATATTGTTTTGCATCAGCTTTTAATGGAACAGGTCAGGGTAACTAGCTATTATTTGTGATACAAATCAACTTCAGCTTTGGTGTCTTGATTGTTAGAATTATAGCAAACTTAACCTTTTCGGTTATATTTCTACTTTTTCGGTGAAGCGTGCGCAATACCTTAAATCGAACACTACAACTTTACTTTTCCGAACCAACCCCCCTTTTCTTATTAAGGATTCTTACATTAAGTGTAGTTTTTCATACATTCCTAAATAGCTTCTAAAAAATATGGAGATAGCACTATTTATGCAAACTATATATTAAAATGTTATTTAATGTTCCTCTATAGTCACTTTTCTCCAGTTTCAACAGTTTAGCATTACTGATTTCAGATACAGGCAGATCGTACCTATGTATCACTTTCAAATATTCCCTTAGGATACTCATTCTCTGTATAGTTGAGACCACTACTACCTCATCTTGCTTCGTCCTCAGATAGTTCCAAAAACTCGGGAATTCATACATATCACAACGGCACTCCTTCTCCAGATACCGTCTGTAGTAAGGTAAAAAAGGTATGTTGTAGCCATCGGTGATATAGATTTTTTTAAAGTGAGAGAAGTCGAAAGGATGAAATGGTTTATTGCTGGAGAAAAGGTAATCGCATGAGGAGGAATTTACTACCAGGATCTTATTCGTAGCCACTTTGGTGATCGTAGCCAGATTCTTTTGGTAATCTTTTAGGTCACTCTGCAGCTGATTTGCTTCTGCTTTTTGGTGATATAGATGAACGCAGAAAAGCAAAACAATCCCAGCTAGAATCGGATATATACGACGAGAGATATTGCCTGTCAGATCGGGCAGCAAAATGACTATATGGCAAAAAATAAAGAGACTAATGAGTGGAGAAAAGGATCGATCATTTACTTTATCCGTATAGGTCTGAACCGCAGAGAGGAACCAGAATGAAGAGGCAAATGCAAGCCAGAACAGAAAGCTGGGCATCGAAGTGAATCTATTTCTGATCAGTATACCGATACCCATCAGCAGAGCCAGCATACACAAATACCAAAAGCGGGCTGCGATATCCGATACACTTCTGTAGACTCTCCGCCATTGCCGTGCATCGGTATAAAGAATTTTTTCGTGCATGATCAGTGACCGCAGGTAGGATGGAGTGATTATCTTTGGATCTGCCCACATTATATCTTTTGCTGTCTGCCACATTACGCTGTCAGGATAGGATTTCATAGCGGAGAGAGGCACAGTATTTTCTCTATCTGTGTATTGCGCTTCAATATCAGGCTCTATCTGCTTGTAAAATTCTTTGGTGGTTTTAATATCAAAAGCAATAGCGGCGAGAAGCGATAGCAGGAATAGAGATGGAAATAAAAATATCACTAAAAACCGCTTGATATTTTGTATATAGAAAAGACCGAAGACCGCAATTTGCAAAAAAGCAGCTGTCGCTGACTCTGAGCGGGTCAGTGTGCCGATGATAAACCAAATGTTTAGAAAAACAAAGAGCCCAAGTCGGTTCCGGATACTACCCTGAATATGAAAGAAATAAACTAATCCAATAAGGGATAGGCCAGTCACCATATAAGAGACTCGGGTAAATATGAAATGAATATTTTGATCTGCAAAGACAAGTAAATAGATGGCTACTAATATGGTCGTTTTCATCAATATTGATTGGGAATCCGGTAAAATCTGAAGGATCAAATAGAGGCCGATCAAGCATGACACAAATAAATAGCTATATAGTATCCAGGATATCCATTCCACCTGGGGATAAAATTGATAAAGCAAAGAGTATAGGTGTGATGTACCAATATTTCCCAAAAAATAGACGGAGCGAAAAGGTAGCCCCTCAGTGAGTTTGCCAGAGTAAAAACTGTCGAACAAAGCCTCATATTCTACATAATAAAAGTCGTAAAAATNNATTCAACTATGCTTTTGGTATCAACTCCGGCAGATATTAAATACCGCAATATGAAAAGTAATAGGATAATTATTTATTTTAGTGTGGAAAAAATAAAGAGGGGACAAATTCAGTTGAGCTAGAATTATAGATATATCTCAACATAAAGTCAGAATATCGCCAATTGAAAAATTTGAAAATAGTGGAAAAAATAAAAGAATGACAAGTCAGATATTCAGGGATTATTTATTACAGGATCAGTTTGAGAGAGATGGATATGTAGTCTTTGATTTTGTACCATCAGAGATAGTTAAAAACATATCTACAAAGTTTTATGATTACAACCCAATTTTACCCGAGGGGTTTTCATCTGGTGCCAGTTTTCAGGACGACTATGTGAAACAAAGATTATTTTCGGAAATTGATTCAGCCCTTCATGAGTCAATGAACCATGCGTTCATAAACTATAAAAAATTGGGCGGTACCTTTCTATGCAAAGCCCCCGGGGAAAAAGGGAAGGTGAATCTTCATCAGGATTGGACTGTAGTGGATGAATCGAAATATGCCTCGGCTACGGTATGGATACCTACACAAGAGGTTGATGAGCTAAATGGTGCATTAAAAGTTTTGCCTGGCAGCCATCTTTTTTTTGACAAATACAGGAATAATAATATTCCTTTTAGCTATAGGGGCAGCGAACAGTTGATATGGGATAATATGATTACTGTGCCGATGGTACCAGGACAGGCATTTGTTCTTAATCACGCCGTCTTGCATGCTTCATCCGCCAATGTGACGAGCAAGGAGAGAATTGTGATAGCATATGGCATCACCTCGACGGAAGCTAACCTTATCTTTTATTATAAAGATCCAGTTAATAGCAGAGTCGAAAAATTTGATATGCCGGACGACTTTTTTTTACGTTATTACAATATCGGTGAGCGACCCCTATTCGGAAACAAAGTGGACGAATTTGATTATGAGGTGCCGGTGGTAAGTCGCGCGCGAATCTATGAGATGATTCAGAATGAGAAGCAAAAAAGACGTAACATTCCATATTTTCAGAAAAACTGGGCCCTGACAGGATAGAAAGCACTTAGGGTGCGCATTAATTAAAATTTTGAAGGTATAATAAGAATACAAAGATAAGAGATTGAAAAAGAAGAGATGAATTACCGTGTATTTCTTTTCCGCCTGCTAATGGTAATGCTGATAGCTGC
>PLSN01000201.1 GCA_003165135.1 Bacteroidota bacterium | reverse complement strand
ATCTGCTTTCCTATATAATCTGGTCAAGTACCTGCTGATATGGAAATACTTTGGTATGCAGCCGTTCACTTTTGATACCTTAAAAGTGATCGGTGTGATCCTCATCACAGGTGTTGTGGGTTATTACATTCCTTCTGTACACAATGTATTTGCCGATATAGCGATCCACTCATCAGTGATATCGGTTCTCTTTGGAGCATTGGTATACATTTTAAAAATAGTGCCGGAGTTTCACTATCTCATACCATTTCTGAAAGACAGGAAGTAGCTATGCGTCATAGTGAGCGTAGTCGAACTATGACCTACATCTGAAGTCATCCTTCGGCTATGCTCAGGATGACAGTTTGCAGATTGTTTTACAATTCAAACTTGATGCCCTGTGCCAGTGGCAGTTTAGTGCCGTAGTTGATCGTATTTGTTTGACGGCGCATGTATGCTTTCCAGGCATCTGATCCCGACTCACGTCCCCCGCCGGTTTCTTTCTCACCTCCGAATGCCCCGCCTATCTCAGCACCTGAAGTACCGATGTTGACGTTAGCTATGCCGCAGTCAGAGCCATTTGTGGAGAGGAATGCTTCTGCCTCGCGCATATTATTTGTCATGATAGAAGATGAAAGCCCCTGCACAACACCATTCTGGAGAGCCAATGCTTCATCGAGGTTTTTGTATTTCATCAGATAGAGTATCGGTGCAAATGTCTCATGCTGTACGATAGCGAGTGAATTTTTTGCCTCGATCACACATGGTTTGACGTAGCAGCCGCTCTCGTAGCCTTTGCCTTTGAGTACGCCGCCGTCTACCCATATCTTACCGCCTTCTTTTACCGCTTCAGCTATAGCTTTCTGATACATTTTCACCGCATCCGTATCTATCAGCGGGCCCACGTGATTTTTCTGGTCGAGAGGGTCGCCTATTTTGAGTTGGGTATAGGCTTTTGCGATGCGTTTTTTTACTTCTTCATATCGTGACTCGTGGATAATAAGCCTGCGAGTAGTGGTGCAACGCTGGCCCGCAGTACCTACCGCACCAAATACCGTCGCCACCATAGCGATATCAAGGTCAGCCTCGGGCGTGATGATGATGGCATTGTTGCCGCCGAGTTCGAGCAGGCTCCTGCCCAGACGTGCCGCTACTGCCTGAGCGACGAGTTTGCCCATACGGGTAGAGCCGGTGGCAGAAACCAGCGGTACATTGACATCATTCGACATCAATGCACCTATTTTATGATCACCGATCACGAGATTGGAGATACCCTCAGGCAGATTATTTCTTTTGAAAACTTTGGCTGCGATATGCTGACAGGCTATGCCGCAGAGTGGTGTTTTCTCCGATGGCTTCCAGATGCATACGTCTCCGCAAACCCATGCGAGCATCGAGTTCCAGCTCCAAACTGCCACCGGGAAATTGAATGCTGATATGATACCGACAATGCCCAATGGGTGGTACTGCTCGTACATCCTGTGCAGCGCGCGCTCGGAGTGCATGGTCAGTCCATTGAGTTGACGTGACAATCCCACCGCAAAATCGCATATATCTATCATCTCCTGCACCTCANNTCACCTAGTCCTTCCTGGAGTGATTTTCCCATTTCATACGAGACCAATTCGCCTAGCGCTTCTTTATGCTTTCTCAATTCATCACCTATCTGGCGCACTATCTCCCCGCGTTTTGGCGCCGGGACATTTCTCCAATAGATAAAGGCTTCTTTCGCCGTTTCGACTATCGCTTTGTATTCTTTTTCAGTGGTCGAGATGACCTTGCCGATCTCTTTGCCGTCTACCGGCGATTTGCTTACGATGACCTCGCCTTTTGATTTGAGCCACTTGGAACCGGTCGAACTGCCGAGGTTCTCTTTGTCTATATTCAGTTGTTTCAGAATGCCTTTCATGTATTATAATTTGAAATGCGAAGGTAATCGAATTTGATAATTGTCCTTAATTCCGAATAGAAATGCCAATATCCACATAAATCTGTCGTTCTATAAATCTGTATTCCCTGAGGAATAGGTAGATTTGTGGTTAAATGTCATCAGAGTCAACCATTCGAACACTTCCTGTGATGGAGCACTTCTACACCATACAGGGCGAAGGCTACTATCAGGGCCGTGCTGCCTATTTCGTACGGCTCGGCGGCTGCGATGTGGGCTGTCCGTGGTGCGATGTGAAGGAAAGCTGGGATGCGTCGATACACCCTCAGATGTCTGTCACCGAGATAGTCGATACGGTAGTAGAATCAGGAGCAAAGATATGCGTGATCACTGGTGGCGAACCGCTGATGTATGACCTGAATGAACTAACAGCTACGCTTAGGGCAAATAATATCCGCTCGCATGTGGAGACATCAGGTGCCTATCCTGCGCAGGGAATATTTGATTGGGTCACAGTCTCACCAAAGAGATATAAACCGCCCGTGGAAAGTATACTGCCATTGGCCAGCGAACTGAAGGTAGTCATCAACCACCGCAATGATTTCAGGTGGGCGGAGCAGTATGCAGCGAAAGTCAGCAATGATTGTAAACTTTATCTCTCACCGGANNCAATGGGAAATATCATTGCAGATACATAAGTATTTGAATATACCGTAATAAGTTTAAGGTATTAGGTTATAAGTTTTAAGTAAATACACTCAATGAATAAATCATTCTTAGTTTTTGCAGCATTTATCTTGCTAAGTCATATTTCTTTCTCGCAGGCAGTGACCTATGACCATGCCAGAAAAAAGGCACAAAATCATTACGACATGGGCAATAATGCCTATGCATTCGGGCATTATCAGGAGGCAGATTCATTGATGAAGCTGGCTATTGAAAGTGAAAAGAATTTTATCGAGGCACATTGGCTGAGGGGTGAAATAAACTTTGCCGGCCTGCGCAACTATGATGAAGCAGCTAAAGAGTTTAAGATCGTGGAGCAACTAAATCCCAATTATAAAGACTTGCTGTTAAGCAATATTGGCCATTGTTTATTTAATAAAGGGGATTATGATGAAGCAAAAAAATATTTCCAGCAATTTCTGCATACGAAAGGTTTGCCACCGGACCTCGAAAAACAAACTCAGAACATGATCAAGAATTGCGACTTTGCTAAAGAAGCAGTGAAGCATCCTGTTCCCTTTAAACCTATAAATCTCGGTCCCGGTATCAATACAGAGACGGAAGAACTGATGCCCGCCCTCACTGCTGACGAGCATTATTTATACTTCACCAGACTCGAGACAATAGGCAGATACCATGAAGAAGATATTTTCGTATCGGAAAATAAAAACGGTGTATGGCAGGAAGCGCAACCTCTCGGCGAATCGATAAATACAGTCGAGTTCAATGAAGGCGCACATTCTATTTCGCCGAGTGGCAAATATTTATTCTTCACATCATGCGACAGGCCAAATAGCATCGGCGGTTGCGATATCTATTTTTCTAAAAAGGTCGGTAATGACTGGGAGCCAGGCAAAAATCTCGGCCCCGTGATCAACACCCGCGCTAAAGAGACACAACCATATCTGACAGNNATTCCCGTCCGGGAGGATTTGGTGCCGGCGATATATATGAGTCTACACTCGGCGATAATGGCCAATGGAGCGAACCAAAAAACCTCGGCCCGAATATTAATACTGAATTTGATGAAGAGAGGCCATTCATACATCCTGATGGACAGACGCTGTACTTCACTTCACGGGGACATGCGGGCATGGGCGGTGCTGATCTTTTTATGTCACGCAAACAGGCAGATGGCTCATGGGGGCCTGCCATCAATCTTGGCTACCCTATCAATACTCCCGGTGATGAGATCGGCATCTATGTGACGGGCGATGGCAAATGGGCATACTTCGCATCCGAGCAGCCCGATACGAAAGGTGGCATGGACATTTATAAATTTGAACTGCCGGAAAATCTGCGACCATATCCTGTGAGCTATGTCAAAGGTACTGTAACGGACAAAGCCAATGGCAGTGCACTAAGCACTAAGATACAGTTCTTTGATCTGGGTACGGGTATTATATACTCATCAGCATCATCTGACCCCAAGACAGGCGAATACCTCTCGACACTGCCTACCGGAAAGAACTATGCTTGTCAGATATCCAAAGAAGGTTATTTGTTCTATTCTGCCAATTTCTCACTGGAGAAAGTGAAAGAAGGACTGCCGTATATCATGGACATCCAGCTACAAAAAATCCAGGTAGGCAGTGCAGTGGTGCTCAACAATGTATTCTTTGAATCAAACAGCTATGAGCTAAAAAATGAATCAAAAACAGAGCTGAATACACTGATAGAACTGCTCACCAAAAACCCTACTTTGACAATAGAGATCGGCGGCCATACTGACAACTCAGGTATAGAGAAAGACAATGTAAGCCTGTCTGAAAACCGCGCCAAATCAGTGTATGATTTCCTGATTTCAAAAGGCATCGCTGCCACACGTCTCAGCTATAAAGGTTATGCATCTACCAAGCCACTGTCTGACAATAAAACCTCTGAGGGGAAAGCCAAAAACAGAAGGACGGAATTTATAGTGACGGGAATATGAGTTAGTTAATAATGAATAGTGAAGAATGAATAACTTTAGATCACTATTCTACTTTCTTCATCGACTTCACTATTGCCGAAATTATCAGAACCGGTACCAATAATTGCGCATAGAGTATCGGCATCATGTAGCGGAAGTTATTGATAGGAGCAGCTATGACACTGGCACCGCAGAAGGCACCAATGAACAGCACAAGCATTCCTACAGCTAGTTTCTGGTCCAGAGTCCAGTTTATCTTTTTGAACATTACCAATCCTACTATCACAGATAGTATGAGCGCCAGCCATGCGAGTCCGTCGCCTACCTTTCTGATGCCAGTGAATGACTTAAACATATGCGTCTTATAGTGATAGGTCTCACGGTCACTGGTGAAGAACTCTTTCATATTGGCATATGAAACCGAATCCTGGAGGTCCATGATCTCATATACTTCAAATATATTTTTGAAATTAGGCACGATGAAATGCTTGATAAACTCTGAGCGATAATGTGTCTGCAAAAAATCTCCATAAGCATCCATCTGCGTACCCAGATAGGCCCATGCCTTCATATAGGGTGTATTGGTTTGTTGAATATACCTGAAGAGGCATTGCTTGCCGGGATATTCTTTCACCCACATAAAGTTGGTCGCCATCACATTTGTAGTATTAAAACAGGAATCCGGGAACTGGCGTACTTNNGCCTTCTGCCAGCCACCAAATGAGGAAAATGTTTCTACCCCAAATTCTTCTTTCATCTTATCTGTAGCGCTACTGCGATAGAAAAACAACATCAACAGCGGCAGGAGACCGGCAGCGAGTGACATCCATTTGAAGCGCTTCCAGAGCGCCCACACCAATGCACCTGCGCTAAACAAAGGATAGAACAAACCAATATAGCGCGTATCCATGCACCACCATAGCAGCAGCAGATTGGCGACGATGGCTGTCCAGCTGCCATTGCAGATGGCCCAGATGCAGGTGGTGAGAAACAGTAAAGTAAGGCTCACAAACAAACTATCACTCATGATATAGGAGTCCATGAAGATCATTGATGGATTGAAAATGCAGATGGCGCAGAGGATGTAAAAGGCAATTTTCGGCAAGTCGCGAAAAATAAATTTGATCGTGAAGAGAAAGAAACCAACGGACACAAAGGTCATAAACCACTGCCAGTCCACAACAAATTTTACNNATCTGCCGAGAAGCTGTGAAAGAAACTCAGAAAGCCTGAGTAACCATAAGGACGGTAGCCATTGATCTTGCCGGAGATGGCAGAGAGGACATAGTTGCCCGTATCTGACAGTGTCTGCGGATATGGATAGTATACTTTCAGAAAAATGAGAATGGCAATAAAAGACCCGCCGATGATAGCCCAGTCCATACGCTGCTCCTTATCGAGGAGAAACTTGATGAAGCTCGGCCCCTGAGCTACGGGCTTAGCTTTTGGCTTAGGCTTTGGTTGTTCTTTTTGTACGGGCTTGGGTTGCTGCTTGGCCATGTATCAGTGAATTTTGAGGCAAAATACGTTTAATTTGAAAATTAATACAAATACAATTATCTCACACAAAGACACAAAGTATTCCACACGAAGAACACTAAGAGCACAAAGAATTATTTCTCTCGAAGAAGCAAAGTATCAATCTAATTTCTCGGGGCGTACATGATGATCATGACGCCTGTCAGCGCGATGACTGCTCCGATGATGTCGTACCTGTCGGGCTTGAAGCCGTCTATCCGCCATGCCCACAGCAGTGACATCACGATAAATATCCCGCCATATGTGGCGTACACCCTGCCGAAATTCGAAGGCTGCCATGTGGCGACGATGCCATACAGTCCCAATATCACAAGTCCGGCTATTCCGTAGTAGAGCGGTTTGCTTTCTTTGATCCAGAGCCATACCAGATAGCCCCCGCCTATCTCGCAGATACCGGCTATGATGAAGACCAATAATGACCTGGCTATTCCCATTATGCTAGAGTGACAGTTCCAAAAACTTCTTGCGAAAATCTATGGGGTGATTGATATTCTCAAATACTTCTGTGGTACCTCCTGTGCCTACGATGCTGATAGTACCATAGCCCAATATGCGCCCGAGGATGCTTTGATCTACTTTGACGGTTTCGACTTTATTGAGGTTCATCTCCAGCGTACGCCGGCTGATGAGGCCGATCTTGATGATGATGCGGTGATTGGTGATAGCAAACTCATCTGCCCAGCGAGCCAATGCAGGTGCGATGAATAGCGTCAGAAAGGAACGCCAATGCAAAAAGATGATCCAGTGGTAAGTGGTCTCGAAAGCTACGGTCTCGCCTTTGATGAGATTATTGTCGACATAGTTGCCCATACGTGAATTATGATTTTCTCAAAGGTAAGAAATGCTATGAATTTGCAGATTGCGAAAAACCTGTATACCTTTAGCTAAACATGTCAAAATATTGTATACCATTTTAAGAAACGAAATGAAAAATTTATTCAAAAATAACGGATACCTG
>PLSN01000284.1 GCA_003165135.1 Bacteroidota bacterium | reverse complement strand
AAACGATTCATACTCACAATATTTCAACATACATAAAAATGGTGATTTCATAGGAGATGTGAGAGTAGGATATATCATCAACAAACACTTTAATGTCGGATTCATAATTAAAAATGTGGCCAACAGGTTCTATATGCTACGTCCGGGCAGGCCTGAGCCAATAAGAAACTTTACATTTCAGGTCCGTTATAACTTCTAAATCCCAGACATTGTAAACTAAGTTATGAATAGGATTGCTGTATAATTTAAAAATAGAAAAACAATAGAATGAAAAACTCAATTTTCTTGTCCTTATTATTTATTGGCGTCGCCGTATCATCCTGCCATAAGCCTAATGGGGCTACCAGTGGTGGAAGTTGGACATTCAAATCAACCACGTATACCGCATCGTTTTGCAGTTATATTTTAGGTGGATTGTGTGCATCTACCGAAACTTCCACACCTTCGGGTACCCTTACTTTCTATTTTCCAGATACAATAGCAATGGCAGGAACTTATACTATAGTTAACTCATATGGTAATAACCTTTTCATTCCAGCCGGGCATGTTTATATCCAACTGACAGATACTGCCAGAACAAATATTTATATTCCTACTGCCAGTGCTACCACTACTCAGGTCACTGTTACTATATCGAACGATAGCATACCTACAGTCAGTCTTCCACCAATAATGATGGTTAACGTGCAAAATCAGACCCTCGCACCACTCCAAGGTTATCCTTCAGGGACCGATAGCGGATTATTAACCGGCAAAATCACTCAAACTCTATTAAACTAATCATACTGTTACATAAAAAAAGAGACCGGGTATTTCTGGTCTCTTTTTTTATGTTCAGTAGTTGTTATTCATTGAAGCATCATGCTACTCGCTCTTAGGTGCCCACTTATTGTGGATATTGGTCAGTATGCGGTTCCACCTGATCTTATGCAGCAGGTCATCGGCCTTATAGTTTATACTCAGCCATATGAACCATGCTTTGCCTACTATATGGTCCTCTGGTACGAAACCCCAAAAACGTGAGTCAGCAGAGTTGCTCCTATTATCACCCATCATCCAGTAGTAGTCCATCTTGCAGGTATACTGTGTGGTCTCTTTGCCATTGATGAATATCTTTCCGTCCTTCTCCTCCAGTTTATTGCCTTCATATATTTCGATGAGCCTCCTGTATTGGCAGAGCGTGCTATCATTGAGTTGAAGTGTTCCACCCTTGTGAGGTATAAGAATCGGGCCGAAATTGTCAATATTCCAATGATAGTATTTGAAGTCGTTCGGGAAGACATCCGCCACTGGCTCCATAGGATCATTTGGTGGGTATGTGAACTGCCTGATATCCTTCACCCATGAGAACTTCTTGAATTTATCTACTGTCTCATTGGTCATTCTCAGGATAAGTATATTGTTATTATGTCCATTGGGGAGGCTGAAGTTACCACTCATATCCTCCACATCGTAATCGCTGAGCTGCGCCATAGTGACATTCAGGCCGTCCTGCACAGTCACCACGTATGGCAGGTATATATTCTCAGGCTCATATGCCTTTTTGTCATTGATATAGAGGGTGCCGTTTTTCATCTCCAGTTTATCACCCGGTATAGCAACGCATCTCTTGATATAGTTTTCCCTTTTATCTACGGGACGTGCCTTTATCTCCGTATGAAATTCCTGCTTGACCATATCTATCGGATTAGTCGTCTTGTCGCCCATCTGTGCGAGCCTATATGCGGCAGCACGCACGAGATTATAGTATGTCACATCCTGCATCTGAAGCGCGACTGTGTCACCTGCCGGAAAGTTAAACACCACCATATCATATCGTTTGACCTTCTGCAGTGCGGGCAGTTTCATATATGGCAGCTTGATCCACTCCAGATATGATTTGGTAGTGGAATAAGGTAAACTATGATGGAGCAATGGCAATGCCAAAGGTGTCTGAGGTATCCTTGCGCCATAGTGGAATTTGCTCACAAAAAGAAAATCACCTACCAGCAATGTCTTCTCCATAGATGGTGTCGGGATAGTGTATGCTTCAAATACGAACATCCTAAGCAGATATGCTGCCACAAGAGCGAATATCAGTGCATCAGCCCACTCACGCACGGTTCCTTTAGGCAGAGGCTTCTGACCCGNNAACCATGGCCAATATAATGGTGCGGCAAGAATAGCCAGCGTATGGTCGAGGAAACTCGTTCTGCCGTGAGCTGTGCTCATTCTGGTGAGCTGTCCTGCCCAGTAGAAAAGGTTTACGCCCGGAATAAATAGCATGATCGTCCACCAGGTTGGCTTATCTATCAGCTTCTGCCACTCCAGAGAGCAGAGTATTGGTACAAATGCCTTCCATCCGGGTATACCTCTTTTTTCAAATATTTTATAGGTGCCGACACGGATACCTACTGCATAGATCAGTACAACAAGGAAAAATATCATTTAGGTGATTCTTTTAGTGTGCGAATATATAGATAGTGTAAATATGGACAAACCTTTTGAAAAAGGTGGAATTGAATCAGAATGAAAGCAGGTCTTTCATTTCATAGACTCCTTTGCGACCTACCATCCATCGGGCTGCCATCACCGCTCCCTCTGCAAAGCCTCTGCGGGTTTTGGCCTGATGGATGACTTGTATCTCATCGACACTACTGCTGTATGTGACTACGTGAGTGCCCGGTACATGAGGTTCACGTTTAGCAGTAATTAACAAACTCTTAGCCGAATCGGCAGCACTGTCAAAAGGATTAGCGAGTACCCATTTTGACTTTCTGTTCATATGGTCCATGATCACCTCTGCAGTGCGAATAGCAGTACCACTCGGGGCATCGAGTTTCTCTATGTGGTGTATCTCTTCTATGGCTACATCATATTGAGGTTGGCTATTCATAATAGCAGCGAGCTTGCGGTTGATCTCAAAGAATATATTTACCCCAATGGAGAAGTTAGGAGCATAAAACAAACCTCCTTTCTGATCGGCACATTCTTTTTTTACTTCATCGAGTCTCTCCAGCCATGCGGTAGTACCCACTACAACAGGAATACCGGCTTCAAAACACAAAAAAATATTATCAATAGCTGCATCAGGGCGAGTAAACTCAATAGCTACATCAGCTTTTCTCAAATTGGCGGCAGTGAGCTCATGAAGGTTATCCTCTCCTATTCTGAGAACTATTTCATCGCCTTTGCTCTGGTCGACTATGACCTGCTCTATAGCCTTGCCCATCTTGCCATATCCTATGAGTGCAAATTTCATGATACTGTTATAGTTTTCCCAAAAATAAAAAATAAGATGAATGGATATTATCAAAGATTTTTTGCAGAGTCAATCATTCTACACGAAATACGTGCTATATCTTGTACAAAATGCACGAATAAATTAACATACGAGATATTAAACCTTTTAGTTAAAACTAACTCATACGGACAATAACAACTAAAATACTTGATATGAGAAAACTATTACTCGGTCTAATGGTAGCGATTATGGCTACCAATAGTTCAACTGCACAAACGACATACCCTTCATCAGATTTTGGTGTGGCAGGTGATTCACTTTTCTATACCAAAGTCACTCTTTCGCCTTCTCAGGTCTATTATTTTTTTCAGGCCGGGGCCAATCAAACATGGACCTACCCGACCTTCACCCCGACCACTCAGTACAATGAAGATTATCTTAACCCAAACACTGCAGGGTACAGGCCTACGTTTTTGACAGAATGTGTAGCAGGCGGCAATACACTTCTCACCTGTAGAAACGATTTCAACACACTCACTAATCTGGCATTACCTACCAACCTGGACCAGACTATTTCATCTTATACATTTACGAATATTATTGACATGGACGAACTGACTACGGGTTCGCTTAAAACAAATATCATTGGCTATACAAGCAGGCTAAACGGGATCAATGTTCCTTTTACAACTACTTTGACCAGCCCTGATGTAGTGTATACATTTCCTATCGCATACGGCAGTCGTGACAGTTCCGTGAGTGGGTATACGATTGA
>PLSN01000211.1 GCA_003165135.1 Bacteroidota bacterium | reverse complement strand
CACTTGCAAATACCATATTCGGAGATACCTGGCTTTCCGGTTTCTACAGTAGAAGGGCATAAAGGCAGTCTGATATTCGGTGAGATGGGGGGCAAAAATATAGTCTGCATGAATGGCCGCTTTCATTATTATGAGGGCTACTCTATGTTGGAGGTTACTTTCCCTGTACGGGTCATGAAATTTATTGGCGTGCATACACTTATGATCTCAAACGCAGCAGGAGGAATGAATGCGGCTTTTGAAGTAGGCGACCTGATGGTCATTACCGATCATATCTATCTCCAGCCGGAGCATCCGCTTCGAGGGAAAAACTATGATGAACTCGGCCCACGCTTTCCAAATGTGAATGAGCCTTATGACAAAGAAATGATTCATAAGGGGCTCGCCATTGCGAAGGCGAACAACATCACTTGTCATTCTGGGGTATATGTAGGGCTACAGGGGCCTACATTTGAGACGCCTGCTGAGTATAAGTGGCTTCACCTGATGGGCGGAGATGCGGTCGGCATGAGCACCACACCTGAAGTGGTAGTGGCGAGGCATATGGATATTAAGGTATTTGCCATATCGGTGATCACTGATGTGGGGTATCCGGCAGAGAAAGCCGATCATGTGTCACATGCATTTGTACTCGAAAAGGCGGCCGAAGCTGAACCCAAGATGACACAGATAATAGTTGAATTGCTCAATCAAATATGATGCGACGGAATATTTCATCAAATACGATCTATGAGGATCAGATAGGATACTCCAGAGCTGTAAGAGTGGGCAATGTAATAGAAGTATCAGGCACTACTGCGATAGATGGTGAGGAGATTATCGGCAAAGGCAATATATATGAGCAGACCCGGTTTATCTTTGGCAAGATCGAAAAGGCGCTTAAAGGTGCTGATGCCGGTCTGAAGGATGTGGTCCGTACGAGAATGTTTGTGACTGATATCTCTCAGTCAGATGAAGTCGGAAGAGCCCATGCAGAATTTTTCAAAGACATAAAGCCTGCTGCTTCCATGATAGAAGTGAAAGGCTTTATTCATCCTGACCTGCTGATAGAAATAGAAGTGACAGCTATAATAAATGAATAACTAATAGTGAATAATTAATAATAAAATACAACAGCCTGAATGAAAATGAGTTTTCGATCCTCTCTATGTATGAGGAAGCAGGGTGAGGTTGTATAAACAAATTGACTTATCATTTGAAACGTATCCACCTATATATTATTTTTCTGTTTTGCTCCTTTGGGAGCATGTGGACCAATGCTGCATATGCCGCTGTTCCCGATTCGATCGTTCATACTTTCAGCAAGGATACGCTTATTCATACTTCTGCAAACGATACTGTCATAGTTGTAAAAGATAGAACTGCTGCAAAACCTGTACGCAAGAAGTCCTCACAAAATGACACATGGTACTATGGCAGTGAGCCTAACAGACGTTACATGATCGACACGTCGATCGCTAAGCTTCATTACTATGATGTCGCCCGGAGAGACGGTGCTGAGTATTTTAATTTGGGCAATACGGGTACCGAGACTTATTCCATGGTCTTCAATCCATCTCCTACAGTAGGTTTCAATATGGGTTTCCATCAGTTTGACGCATATAGATTTTTCAAAGACTCGATCAGGTATTATCAGGTCATCAGGCCATATGCAGAGATATTTTATGACCTTACTATAAATAAGGAGCAGCTATTCGAAGGAAGGTTTGCAAATGTCCACAAAAAGTCCGGGATACTCTATGGGGTAGATTTCCGCCGTATTAATTCGCCGGGCACTTATACCAATCAGAAAGCTGTTGACAACGGATTTGCTTTGTATGGCATCTATAATTCAAAGAGTCGAGTATTCAATTTTGAGACTGACCTGATATATAATTCATTTGTAGTGCAGGAAAATGGCGGTTTAGATTCAGACATAATTTTCAATTACACTCCGTTTCTGACTAAGACATTAGCCCCAACAAACTTGGCAAGCGCTATACTCAACTATAATGAGGTAGATTGGTTTCTCAAAGCAGGATATAATATCGGAAAGAAGTATGATGAAAGAGTCAATGACACTTTGGTTCGACATGTGGTCTTACCTGTGTTTCGTGTCTCCTATCAGTTCGATCTGGAGCGCGGCAAATACAGCTATTTCGATATTAACAGTGATTCACTGTATTACTCTAAATTTTCGGCCCCCGGTTTTACAAATCCTACTAGCAGCTATCTGAACACAGGTGACACATTGAGGTATACCAGCAAATACCTTAAGATAGGCCAGCGGTTTGGTTTGGACTATAATGCAAAGAGGCTGACATCAGATTCGACTTTCAAAGAACTCAATTTTCTGATGGGTGCTTCGATTAATCTGGATTACTATATAATGAGTGAGTTTGCACAAAAGGGAGCTTTCACCAACATCTATGTGACCGGATATCTCAAGAGTAATCCCGCCCTTAATCCGAGATTGATATACGATGCTACAGTAGCATATTATGTAGCCGGCTATAATCTGAATGACCTGTCAGCAGACGGTAAGTTAGGCGTTGATCTAAGANNCGGAGTAAGCTATCAGCTCAAACAAGCCGACTGGATATATCATAGCTTCAGAGCTGATAGTTCAGCGGGGATAGCTACTACAAATCCAAACGGTACAATTTCCTATGTCACCCATGATAACCTGAATCTCAGTTATATCAATAACTTTCCAAAGATGTCGACATTTAAGTTTGGTGGTGAGTATCTGCTGGCACAATATGGCATCAAGCTATCTGCATATAACTATATATTGAATAACTATTTCTACTTCTCCGGACCTAATGTGCCTGACCACGAGTCAAAGACCATCAA
>PLSN01000356.1 GCA_003165135.1 Bacteroidota bacterium | reverse complement strand
TGCCATCTGCCCGAAGCTGAAATGAAGATATGCAGAAGATACCTATACAAACTGATATGATGATGTGTGTTTGTCTCATTGGTGCTTACATTCTCGGGCATGGTACCAGCTTAGGATACTGCACATCTTTTGACTTGATAAATCCTGTATAAATAATAGCGAGTTCGAAGGCGCTTCTATTCTCTGTGGCATAGGTGAGTGACGATGTCGTGATGTCATAAGCGAAAGACAGTCGGACCTTGTAATATTCTATTCCCGCGCTGGTAATAAAGGCATCATTGATCCTGTCCCATACACCTATGAAGGCAACAAAGGTTGACTTCTTCATATCTACATGATATTCTACTGCTGTTCCCAGATTGGTTTCGAGGGCTTTGTCTTGATAGAGGAAGAGCACGTTAGGTGTGAGATAAACATGCTTGACGAGTTTGATGTATGCGCCCGCATGAGCTGTATAGCGTATCGGCAGCTTTGTATCCTGATCGTAGAAAGACTGCCTGGGTGAATTGAGATGTGCAAAAGACACCCCGGCGAATATCCCATCTTCATCTTTTTTGATCCAGCCCTGATAGAGCAGACCTGCATTGATATCAAAATAACTAAGCTTGCCTTTTGCTATGCTCTCATTGTTTGGTTTGGTCAGGTCAAAGTAATCACCGGCATTCTGATCAGGATAGGTCAGTTGGTTCCAGTTGACAGATTTCTGTGTATAGCCGCCCTGTATACCTATGCCGAGAAAATGCTTGTGCTCTTTGCCAATTGACTTATGATAGGAGGCCGACAGCATGACATTATTCATGGCCAGTACACCGTCGCCTGACCTGTCTCCGAGAAACACCGCGCCAATGCCAAAAATGTCACTTTTTAGCAGGCTCTGCAGCAGCTTGATGTCAAAGGCACCTGAATAGGTCATATATGGCGTCGTAAAACTGCGATCCTGATTGCGATAGATGCCGGATACACGATATGCCCCATCACTGATGCCTGTCAGTGCCGGGTTGAGGGTCAGCGGACTGGCATAAAACTGAGAAAAATGCGTGTCCTGCCCATTAAGCCAAAATACAGAGCCCAGAAAAATCAATAAGATAAGGGTAGAGTTTCTGATCAATATTGGGATTTTATAATTTTAAATATAAGATTATTTTTTTGTTAACTAAACACTAATTCAGCCTATAGCTAAGATAGCGGTTTAACAGTAATTAATGTCCCCAAATGCGGTCATCAAAGTCTGATAAGAGAGATGAATGGAATTTTCAATCATGAACTTTCGAAAAAAAAATTGCTCCGGATTCTCTATTTTATTTCCCGATGAGATCAATGAACCGAATATCTAAACATTCAAATCGAAGGGAAATTGTTGTGATATATCACAGTGTTGATTTGCGTATCAACAAACCTTGTTTTAGAAGAGCGCCATATCTTTTACTGATATTTATCATAAAAGAAAGTAATGATTATCAGTTCATATAGACAAAACACAACTGCATTTTGATTACATTAGCTATCAGCTAAACAAAGCAAAAAATAGAATTTTATTTTGTGTCAAACCAGTCAAAAACCAAACAATATGAATAGAAGTATTTTATATGCAATCTTTTTATATACTGCATTTGCACTTACCTCATGCAATAACAATGGAAAAGAACCGAGTGTAGCAGCGACTACCACTAAAACGGACACAGTCACCGTTTCTCAAGGGATCAACTCAAAAGGAATAGGCAGGTTTAAAGATGTGCCTCTGACACATCCGCTGGATACTGTCATGGCATCAAAAGGCAAAGATATCTTTGATGCTAAATGTAGTGCATGCCATAAACTCACAGCCGAAAAGCTGGTCGGCCCGGGTTGGAAAGGTGTAACTGACAGACATACTCCTGAATGGATCATGAACTTCATAACTAATACAGAGGTAATGCTCGACAAAGATCTCGCTGCTCAAGCAGAGGTTGTAACCTGTTTGGTACGGATGCCAAATCAGGACCTGACCGATGAGCAGGCACGTCAGATACTGGAATATATGCGTCAAAACGACGGCAAGAATTAATAAGGGAATCAAATTTGTGAAAAGGCATCTGATACAGATGCCTTTTTTTGTTTTAGACCGCTCAGGAATGTTTAGATGCAAACCTTGACTTGATCCTGGCCAGGCCGATAAGGACTGCCCCGCCAAAGAGTCCGATACTGATCCACCAAAGCAGCCAGGGAAATATACGACTGCTGATAATGAACATAGCCCCCAGGCCTTGTGTCATCAGTACTACTTCATTCAGGATCACCACCGCCGTAAAAATAATAAGCGCAAACCTGTTGAACCCAAATTTGATATCAAGGAATCCGCTCTCCGCAAAAGTGGCCATCAGAAACAAAGTCACAAAACCTAAAAAGACCAGATGTAAGAAACCAATGATCACCGGCCTGTCACCGAAAACCGCGTTGCCGACGGCTGGAAAGAGCGTAAAGCTCTGCAGAAATATCTTTAATATAAATGAGCTTATTGACAGCAGCAGCATATTTCTAACAATTGGAGAAAAGGCTGCATATAATTCCCTTAATGAAAATACAAGCCTGATAAGAAGTATAAAACTCAATAGCAATGTAATACTGCCGCAAATAGCAATGATCCGGTATATTTCATTAGGATCTCGCCACAGATATGTGAGGAAGAGAGAAGGAACAGTAGAGGCACAGAGCATCACAGCGAACTCATATGCTTTCTGCCTCGCACCGGCTGACATTTTCGATTCCAACCTATGAAATAGAATGGCAAATACTGCCAGGGTGAAGAAACCATTGTACTCCATATGCAGATAGGTATATAATGAGTCCCGATATGCAAACATGCTCAGTGACTTGGTAGCGAAGAGATAGGCCAAAGTAAAAATACCAACAGAGGCGAGTACCATACATACTAGAGCTGAGATCGCAAGTAGCTTTACTGTTTTACTCACCGGGACTTTTCGTATATCTGCGATATACACCCATGCGAACACATATGTCACAAGAATAAAAAGTGTGGAGAATACACTGGCGCCAATACTATTGGCCGGCAGCGGTGAAGATATAAGTAGTATCCATGAAGCAGCAAGTACCCCAATCAGCAGCCACCTGTAGACTGGCCTCCCGCTCCGTTCTGCCGGAAGCACATCATAGGTCAATAATATGGCTAGTGATAGCGTGACCCAACCACCAAAAGCAAAATGAAAATGCGCATCCAGTAGCCTGTTGTAATCGAGAAAAGGGATCGAAAAGAGAATTTTACTGCGTAGTATAAATCCTAAAAAGGCTACTATACAAAAATTGAAGATCACAATATCTATCCACCTGTTTTTGCTCTGCATGCTCCGTCTATTGATGTGTGAAACATTTATTAATCATA
>PLSN01000129.1 GCA_003165135.1 Bacteroidota bacterium | reverse complement strand
AACAGGCGGCGATGGCAATGAAAAGGTCACTGTTACAGTCGGTCCGACAGGCCTGGTATCTCTTTCGGGATCAGGTATAGTGCTGCAGAATAATGCTTCACCATACGATAGCTCCGCGCTCAACTTTAATGTGACACAAAAACAGTAGTCATTCTGACTGTATTGCCACCTCTGGATAGCACTAATTAAAAACATTCGCACCAAATAATGAATCCGTGCTATCCGAGCATTAACCCTCAAAGGGTTTGAAACCCTTTGAGGGTTCAGTCATAAATCTACTCCCCCATCTCTATCAGCACCTTCAGCAGTGCCGATACCGACCATGCCTGATGGATGGTACCCTTGCCGTGATGTGGCTGAGCACCGTCGAATATCTCCGATATGCCATGCGCACACATATCAGTATAGAAATGCTGACGCAGCGGCTCCATCCATGCCAGCACCTGCTTTTTTGATTTGAGTGTGTTGTTATTGACCTTGAGATATGCGGTAAAGAACTCCCCTATCAGAAACGGCCAGACAGTGCCCTGATGATAAGCACAGTCTCTATGCCATGAGTCGCCCTCATATTTTGGTTTGAAATCAGGGTTCGCTGCATTTAGTGTGCGAAGTCCGTAATCACTAAGCAGATGCTCCTGCACGAAGGCGGTTATTTTCTTTTGGTCAGCTTTATTAAGCACAGTATATGGCAAACTCACCGCATATATTTGATTAGGACGTACCGACATATCCGGCCTGCTGCCCGGTATCACTACATCATTGAGATAACCTTCATCATTCATAAAGAATGTCCTGAAGCTCTTCTCAAATGATTTGATCAGTTTGCTATATGGTGTGCCGTCTGCCGTCACCGCGAATCGCTCATGTATTTTCAGGGCATTGTACCAAAGCATATTGACCTCGACGGGGCAACCATGGCGGGGTGTCACGACATGATCGCCTATTCTCGCATCCATCCATGTGAGTTGCGCGAGGCCCTCACCACCATAGAGCAGGCCCTCGGGAGTCACATGTATATTATAGCGCGTACCCGCGATATGCGCCTCGATGATACTAGTGAGATGGGGATGCACTTCTTTGACAAATGCCTCATCATTGAATTTCTCAAAAAAATCATGGCATACCACAAAGAGCCATAACGTAGCATCGATGGTATTATAATCCACCGCGCCATCACCATCCGGGAAACGGTTTGGCAGCATACCGCGGTCGAGGTATTTGAGGAAAGTTTTGATGATGGAATGTGCCGTTTCTTTCTCGCCCTGTGCGATACAAATACCACGCATGGCGATCATCGTATCGCGTCCCCAGTCTGTGAACCAATGATACCCAGCGATGATGGACTTCGATGCGGTAGAGCGCCTGTCTACGATAAACTGCTCCGCAGACTCTGCGAGGTCATTGAGGAAATCATTATTACCATATCGCCTGAGCCCTGCTGTGTGATCTAGTGCAGCCTGTTTCAGTGCATCGCCCGAGAAGGAAACGTACTTTTCATCCGTAGTGAGCGTGATGTATACCGCCTCTCCTGGCTCTAATGTAACGGTGATCTGCCCGGGGTCGTAAGTATCTTCATGGTAATCAAAACCCCTGTCACTTTCTTCTTTATACTCAAAGTCTTTGTACCAAAAGCCTTTGTCAGCCCATGTGCCTTTGCTATAACCGATAAATAAAGGCTGTCCTTTTTCATGCGAATATATCTTCTGAAAAGAACCGGCAGGCACTGTATGGAAATCATATTTAGTTTGATCCGTCAGCAAACTATGATAGTCACGATCGGCTATCAGCGGACTGAGTTGCAGCTCATACTTTATCATGCCCGAGTTCAGATATTCTATCACAGTGGTATTAGAGCCTTGCACCATGCATACGGTCTTCTCCAGCCTGCCGCCAGTAAACTCAAACGTAAAACGCGGAAGAGGTTTTCTTTCGAAGCCGGTGATGTAATGATAGCCCTTAGGGTAAACGGCGCCGGGGTATTTATTGGTGGAGAGCTCTATGGTGCCGCCGACCGAGCTGACGATGGACTCTTCTATCTTTGACACTACCACACGCCTTGCCGTAGGCGGGTCGTCAGAGGCTATCAGCAGTCCATGATAGCGGCGGGTATTGGCGNNTTCGAGGTCGAAGAGTGTATCTATATCTGATCCTTTGAGGTCCATAGTTTGAGTTTATAAAACAAATCTACCCAAGATGAAATGCAATTACGATAAATAAGCGTTAAGAGAATGTAAAATGGGCATAAATCATATAAGAGGGGCCGTAGCCATGAGCAATATCAGAGCGAACCATGAAACTTAACCTACCAAACAGGAAAGTAAGAGTTGGTAATAATATATTCCAATGCCCCATCTGTTAAAAGATGTTTTCGCACTTCGCAATAAACTCTTGGATTGTTAGTTTTAAATAAAACTACCCAATATGAGAATACGTACCCTACTGCTGCTCGTTTGTGTCGCAACTATTTTGTCGGAGACATTTTCGCATCGCCATCATGACCACAGCGGCTGGTATGTGAGCGATATGGAGCTCTTCACTCCTACTATCACCGACCTGCGCATACCCGAACATATCAGCACCACCGGTTCCGGTGCCTATACAGGTATCGAGCACTCATCTCTGGCTATGCTGACGCCTGATGGTTTCGAGCAGTCACTTGATTTCAGCGGCTTCTATCATGACAGGGATACGAGCATCCATGTATCTGAAGATCAACGGGAGGGTTTTGCTTCGCTTCGCAAGAACATCAGACAGCGGATCACAGCGCTGACCAAATATTCACCTCAGGACGTGACACTGCTGTATAGCAAGGACTTTACCTTCAACGGCTATGATGCTACCGCACTCTATCTCTACGAGGAGTCAAGCCGCCACACCTATATCTACATGGCTTTCGGTGATGACAGGTTTAATGTGAAAATGCAAGGCACCTGCCGCGCTGATGACCTGAAAAACAGGGATAAGATACTGAAAGCATTTCTGACGGCATCCTATGACAAGGGCAAAGGCTGATAAAAGTTCAGCCATATACAATATATCAAACGATCATATTATATCAATGTGTGATTGGACAGGCAATATGAAGTATTCAAACAAACGCTAGTTTTGCATCCCGTCAGAATCATTGTTTCATTCTCCTTCAATACATTTAGCAAAGTGAAAAATCGCCTTCTCCTGTCATTTTCGTTTTGGTTATTAATTGTCTCTATCAGCACCGCAGGCCCGCACAGCCATCTGCCTGACGTACTGGCCACAAAGGTAAGCAGGCCGGGCTTCTACAGAGGCTACGACAGCGCCCAGTACAAGGGTTTCAAATACAGCAACTACTACGTCGCCATGCGCGACAGCACACTCCTCGCTGTCGATGTCTACCTGCCCAAGCATCTCGAAAAAGGAAAAAAGCTACCGGCCATCCTCTATCTGACCAGATATGTGCGCTCTATCAAGGCAAAGTTTCCATTTAGTCTCATCATGGACCCGATAGCAGGTTCTAATGACATCAAGGAGATAGAGTTCTTTACCGCTCATGGGTATGCCGTAGTGATAGTGGACGTCCGCGGCACAGGTGCATCTCTCGGCGAGCGAAAGATGGAGTTCAGCCCTGAGGAAGTAGCGGACGGCAATGACATCATCAACTGGATCATAGCCCAACCATGGAGCGACCAGAATATCGGCACTACAGGTGTATCCTATCTCGGCACTACTGCAGAGATGCTGCTCGTCAATAAAAACCCGCATGTCAAAGCATGTATACCGCGCTCAGGGATATGGGACCTGTATAAAAGTGTGATCTTTCCCGGTGGTATCTGTCAGGGGCCATTCATAGACATATGGGGCAAGACCACCAGGGCACTGGACAATAATGACTTCTCACCTTTCACCAAACAGACCGCACTGATCACCGGTATACATCCTGTCAATAGCGATAAGCACAGAGTCATTTTAAAAAAGGCACTTGCATTACACAAAAACAATTTTGACATCACGACCGGTATACAAAACCTGAGCTGCCGCAATGATAAGCAAAGCACCACGCAGTCATGCCCTGATGATTTCAGCATACATGCACACATGCGTGAGATAGCAGCATCGGGCACAGCCATATATAGGATAGGCGGATGGTACGATGGCGCGCTGACCCGCAGTGCGCTCGATGCCAGCCTCAATACCGACAATACCCGCAAGGTACTCATCGGCCCATGGGACCATGGCCCGTCTGACAATGTGAGCCCATTTGCACTATCCAAGAAAGTGG
>PLSN01000313.1 GCA_003165135.1 Bacteroidota bacterium | reverse complement strand
TCTGTATTACTCTTTCTCAGTCTTCACTTTCACCTTACCGATCACTTTCTTGATCACATAGTCGGAGAAGTCTTCATTGGCCTCCATGCCATTGCCCCAGATGATCTCGTCTGCGGTGGTGATCTTGACGAATGCATTGGAGTAGATGATCTTTTTTTGTTCATCCCAGATGATCTCTTCGGTATTGAGCTTTTCGCCCTTGGCATTGATGACCTCGACATTCTTGCGTGCGGTCATGATGTTAGAGTTCTCCACAGCTGAGGCATAGTCGGCCGTCATGGTCGTCCCGACGGTCTTGTCCTCGGAGTAGAAAGTTATTTTGATCCCATCGGTAAACTCCAGATAAGGCTTCTCTACGTTAAACCGTGTGAGGGTCTTGGCCACAGCCTTGATCTTAGTATTGCCGTGATCGGAATACTGGATGACGACGTCTTTGCCTTTTTCGATATTGACATTGGCCCGGCTGGTGACCAACTTGGCCTCGTCGAGGTCATTTTTGCAGCCAGACAAGGCACAGGACATCGCCAAGAGCGATAAGGCTATAATGACAATGCGGGCAGAAGCTGAAAACATGGCCCAAAAGTAAGGAAATCAAATATCTATTGGCTGTCTTATGACTGTTTTAGGTTTTATTAAACCTCTTTACTACCAAACCCCCATTAATGGGGGCTTAAATACAGTGCGCGGCTGTTTAAGCCCCTTCAGGGGGTTTGGGGGTTGACCTCTGACAAATAAAAATCCAATAAATCCTTAAAATCTGCGTCTTTAGCATAAGATTTGCACTATAATAACCAATCATGAGAAATTTCATCATCAAATTGTTCCTTAATTCAGTGGCTGTGCTGCTGGCTTCCTATATCCTGCATGGAGTGCATGTGGAGAGTTTCGGCTATGCCATCATCGTGGCGCTGACATTGTCCCTGCTCAATATCTCAGTCAAGCCGCTGCTGGTCATTTTTACACTGCCGGCCACTATTTTGTCGCTGGGACTGTTTCTTTTGTTTATCAATACCGCCATTATTGAGTTAGCCTCTTACCTGATCGGTCATGGCTTTCAGGTCGACAGCTGGTGGTGGGCTTTTTTCTTCAGTATCCTGTTATCACTTCTTAACAGTATTTTAGAAAATCTCTTAAAACTCCCAAACCAAACAATATCAAGGGAAAATGACGTTAAGATATTTGATAAGGATGGCAACAGGGTAGCGTGATCTTATTTCATTAAACTCTCTTAAAAAATTTGTGTCCTACAATAATAAACCAGTAATTAGCATCATCTTAAAACAACAAGCATCATGAGATACGTAATAATCGCAGCTTTGGCAGTAATGACCCTGGGGTCATGCAAGAACCTCGTACCATACACTGACGCCCTCAAGACAAAATATAATCTAACCGAAGACCAGCTGAAGCACCTTCAGTTTTACCTGTCCAGCCCGGTAGTATTGCAGCGCAAGATAACCGACCAGAATAACACACTGGTATATGGAGGCAAGATCAAAATCATCAACGGAGAAAAAATAGAAGAAGTAGTGGTTCCTACAGGTACCAAAGGTGTACTGGTGAAGAATGACAGCGGCAAATTTGAGGTCAGTTTTGAGAAAGACGACACTTACTACCTGCGTTTCGGCACCAACCCTAACCGTTATGAGTCATTCGTACTACTGGCCAGTGACTGGCATGGCAAAATTGGTACAGTGACCTATGCAGGAAATAAGTACGTGACCTCTCCGGAAAGTGCTGATGCAGTACTCCTCATAGATCTGCATAAAATATCTAACTTCCAGAAAGACTCCCGCATAGCCAAAGGCAGGAAGGCGATGTAATAAAAACGGTGGCTGTTGGCGGGAAAAAGGTGGCTGGGAGTTACGGCTAGCCTCTTTTGCAAGACAAACCGGAATTATCCACATGCGATAACCTTGCACAATAACAAGTGTTTGACTATGTTTGATATGAGGTTAATATGTGTCCTATGTCGTTTTTGCAGAAAGTATACAACACCGTTTTTTCGTCCGAAAAAGAATTGGTTTCCTACATCCGGTCTATCACCGGCAGCACCCCCGTCAAAATAAAGCTCTACAAACAGGTATTCAGCCACCGTTCTCTCTTTGGAGATGCCAAGGAAAATAATGAACGTCTGGAGCTGCTGGGTGACTCTGTACTCGACATGCTCGTAGCAGAATACCTCTACAAAAAATACCCATACCGCGAAGAAGGCTTCATTACCGAACTGCGCTCTAAGATCGTAAACCGTAAATCGCTGAACGAAATAGGCGAACGCCTTGGCCTGATCAATAAGATACAACTCAATAAAAGGGTCATGACAGGTATGCCTAAAGACATCGGCGGCAATACTTTTGAAGCGCTGATAGGAGCGCTATATCTCGATGCGGGTTTCGCTCCTACCAAGGAATTTGTATTCAAACGGGTACTGCAGGACCTGGTCGATGTAGACAATCTCGAAGTGACTGATGTGGATTTCAAAAGCAAGATGTACCACTACATACAGCGCGAGGGTAAATCGATAGAGTTTAAAGTAATAGAGGAGCAAAACCGTAACCGCCGCAGCTACTTCGTCATACATCTGGAGGTTGATGGCACTCTCGTCGCCAAAGGTGAAGGCTACAGCAAAAAAGTAGCCGAACAGAATGCTGCTATGAATGCGCTGAAGGAATTGAAGGAAACATAAGCACCCTTTTACTAAAAAAGATGAATTTAAAACTCCATACTGTTGTCAACGTTAGGCCTGTTTATTTTACTACGACGAGTGTTATGCTACTCATTTTTACCATTTCATTGATTATCGGTCTTGGCATTTTTACCAATAATATAATAGTAGCAATTATCTTTTCACCTGTTGCTGGCGCGATTACTGTCTACATAAGGCTAATAGTAGATCAAAGCTACACTTATGATTTTGGAGAAGATTTTACCATTACCGATACTCAGATTATTCTTGGTGACAAGTCTTATGATAGGATGCAAATGAATGCTCTAACAGTTAAGATAGGTGGTTACAATGAGATGTATATAGGTTATACATCTAAGACCACATTAGGTTTTTTTAATTATGTAGATATAGGATTTAGAAATGGGGAAGAATTGAATGTCAGACTATACTTGGAAAACAAGGAAGAAATGAAAGAGCTTTCGGATTTTTATCGTTCCTACAATCAATGATCTTTGCATCTTTAGTCTATTTCTCCAGTTTATTAGCGAGCTGGCCACAGGCAGCATCTATATCCTTGCCACGGCTACGGCGGATGGCGGCATTAATGCCGTTATTACGCAGATGAGCTACGAAGGCATCACGACGGTCTGACTTGGCTTTCTTAAGGGTTACTCCTTCGACGTTATTATACTCTATGATATTGACAAAGGCAGGAACTTTGGCGCAGAGCTGTATCAGATTATTGGCATCTTCTATGGAATCATTGAATCTGTCAAAGAGTATATACTCAAAGGTCATTTTATTGCCCGTCTTTTCATGAAAGTAGTTCAGCGCCTCGACCAGCGATGCCAGATTGTTGGAATGATTGATGTCCATGATCTGGTCACGCTTCTCATCATTAGCCGCATGGAGTGACAGCGCCAGATTGAAGTTCATATTTTCATCTGCCAGCCTCATGATACCGCGTGATATGCCCGATGTCGATACGGTGATACGCTTTTGCGCCATACCTAGTCCCTCGGGCGAGGTGATGAGACGTATGCTCTGCATCACATTGTCATAGTTGAGTAGTGGCTCGCCCATGCCCATGTAGACTATATTGGTAAGTGGCCTGCCAGTGGTCTCGATCGTCTTTCGGTTGATCAGTACCACCTGGTCGTATATCTCACCATAGTCGAGGTTGCGCTCGCGTTTGAGCATGCCTGTAGCGCAGAAAGTACAGCTCAGCGTACAGCCCACCTGTGAGGAGACACAGGCAGTGTTTCGTTCCTCATCAGGTATCATGACACCCTCCACCATACGCCCGTCATGCAGATGTATACCGAATTTCATAGTCCCGTCCTTGCTCGTCTGTATCACAGCGTCAGACAGGCCATAGAAGGCAAACTGCTCTTTGAGTTTTTCGCGTAGCGGCTTGGAGAGATTAGTCATCTCATCAAAAGAGCGTGCGGACTTCTGCCATAGCCATTCATAGACCTGCCCGGCACGAAACTTCGGCTCACCCATCTTAGCGAAAGCTGCGGTCAGTTCTTCTTTGGAGAGTTTCCTTATGTCTTTATTTGCCATTTTGAATTTATTTCCCGCAGATCTCGCGGATGAACGCTGATTCGTATTCTGCGATGATCAGCGCTATCTGCGGGAGCATTGTTCCGCAAAAGTACAAAAACAAAGACGGGCTTCCTATCAGGAAACCCGTCTTTAAATATCCGATATCGTTTATGATATTATTTTTTTACCGGTGCAGTAGCTGGAGCCGTACCCGGAGCAGCAGCAGGAGTTTTATCTTCTACCTTTCCGGTGATCTGTAGTGTCACGTTGCCATCCTTAGCATTTGAAGAAACTGTCACAGTCTTTGTAAAGTTTCCCGGACGGTTGATGTCATAGTGAACCTTGATCGAGCCTTCTTTGCCGGGCAGGATAGATTCAGTAGGACATGAAGGTACAGTACATCCGCATGATCCATGGCATGAAGAAATGATCAGTGGAGACTTACCAACGTTGGTAAATTTGAAGAAACGGGTAGAATTTGTCTCATCGCCTTTTGTAACAGTACCGTAGTCGATGTTCTTGGTTTCCCATTTGAAATCTGCTGCATTAGGGTCCGGAGCAGCAGGAGTTGCAGGAGTTGCAGCAGGTTTAGCTCCATTGGCAGGTGCAGCTGTCTGTGCGTTTGAGAAGGTGATGGCACCTATGGTGGCTAGCATTAGAATAAGCTTTTTCATTTTTCTTTAGTGTTTTTTATTAATTAATCAATTATGCTTTGGTACAAACAAATCTAATGCCTTTTTGCATTTAGGCAATTGCCAAGCCTACTTTTTTGGCAGATATTTAACAAATCTTTATGAATAACTGTATTTATTGTTGCCTTACTATCTACTGGCAATGAGCGTTTGCGATATATTATAGTTATCGCGCAAGTCGGTTTTTTGCTGCAAAGCCCTATCTTCGGTACTATGAAATACAGGCTACTCCTATTTTTCTGCGGGCTTTCGCTACTGCTGGTCACCATTTGGCAGCAGGTGTTTCATTTGCCGGCGGTACTGATCTTATATCATATGGCGGTAGCAGTTCCCCTGCATGTTTTCTGTATTTCCATGTTCGCTTTGATATACAAATGGTCGCAATCGCGTTTTTTCCTTGTCATTAAGGTCGGTTCCTGGAGCCTGATGGTCAGTTTTTTTTATCTGCTCATTTTCGGGAGTGTACATTTCTGGGGTGATATCATCACTCTCAAAGTACTGTTTACCTACCTCAAACACCTGCGCAGTTTCCTTCATTCTATGCCCTTTTCTTATACCGAATTATGGACCGCCATTATCGCATTCATCAGTATTCATTATATACTGGCTTTTATTTTTTCAAAAAAGATCGGTGCTGCTCTCATTGACCAAGCTGATGCCATGAGTGATCATAAGAAAGTGATCATAGCATTGCTTATCGTTTTACTATTGGCATCGCCACTACTCATGAAAGTCAAAAGGATCATTCACAGAGGCGGTGAACCGCTCATGGTGATGCTATTTGACCATATGTGGGGCGTGACTGACAATCCTCTTTTTAGTCAGCGGCGCATCAAGGTGGGTTTTAATGATACTGAACTACGCAAAAAATACGATACCGATACTCATGCACAACCAAAGAAGAATGTCATTCTTATTATCGTAGATGCACTCCGCGCTGACCATCTCTCGGCATATGGGTACCGAAGAAAGACATCGCCATTCATAGACGCACTGATAGACTCCGGCCGGGCTGCAAAAGTGAACCGCTGCTACTCGACATGCTCCAGCACGCTCTGCGGAGTCACCAGTATCCTGCTATCGCGTACTTGGAATGAATGTGCAGTCAATGGATTTAACATCATAGGCCTGCTCCATGATCAGGGCTATCAGACACATGCCCTCATATCAGGTGCACATAAGGAATGGTATAACATGGCCAAGTTCTATTCTGATGATTGTGCCTACTATGATGGTAAGGACTCAAAAAAGTATTATTTCAAAGATGACCGAGTGCTGCTGGAGGGGCTGGACAGGATACATGCCTATTCCGATACCCCTTCGTTCTTTTATTTTCATTTACAGTCGACTCATGAGACGGGACTGCTACAGGTTAAATATGCAGTATACAAACCTTTCAAAAAAAGCATCACAACACAAGGCATGAATGGCGAAACTGCCATCAATGAATATGACGATAAAGTNNAGCATGATCGTCATCACCGCAGATCATGGACAGGGCCTTGGCGAACATGGTGTATCGGGCCATGTGGACTGGCTCTATGATCCTCAGGTCTCAGTGCCTCTCATTATCTATGATGACAGTATCTCGCTATATCACAATCTTAGTTTCGCACGACATATCGATATAGCACCTTCCTTCGCTGACCGCCTCGTCCTCCCTATGCCATACAGCTGGATGGGTGTGTCTCTCCTGCATGATAGCATCGCTCTGTATAGCTATCACGAGACAGGAAAAAACGGACTGGAGACCGGACTGGTCAAGTATATGATCGCATATAGTCCCTCTCATACCGACACGGTTCCTTCAGTTTTATACAAATATATCTTCACTGCGGATAAAAAACATGAAGAGCTATACGAACTGATCTCTGACCCCGGAGAGACAAATAATCTGGTATCTACTCAAACAGAGATACTACAGAAATTGCGGAGCAAAGTCCGATCGAAGAGGGATGAGGTGTTTGGGAATGACTAATACACACAATTGACCGAATGAACTTTGCCACTATACCAGTCCGGGTATGATCTTGTAGGGAACCAATTTTCTATACTCCACCCAATGCTCACCATATTTTTTACTGCATTTCGCATCATCTCTGAAAGCGCGGTGAGTAAGCAGTACAGTAAGAAAGATCACATAAAAGAAAGGGGCGAAATAAGTGAAGCCTGTCGCACAGCTCCAGAAAAATGCAGCCAGGAGCTCAGGTATATAATGGAAATGGCTGCTGATGCCCCAGAAGCCGGATGCAAGCAAAATATTCTTCTTCCCCTCACCGGTCTCGGTCACATAATCCGCATGAATGATGACCGGGTCAATGCCCCATATTGTCGTTTTGCCTTCAGTATTTCTCACTACCTGGCGCTGCCTGTCAGCCCAGTAGTTGACAAAAATAGCTGCCAGGCCACCTGCAAAGATCATGATGGCCAGCCATAGCGGCAGGCCCACCGGATGCTGCACCATAAACATGACCGGCGATGTATACACCGCAGGCACCCATACCAGACAACCCCAGCAAATATAAAAGCCCGCACGGTCCACGATGATATCCATCGAGCGCATATATCCTGCCTCCCAGATAA
>PLSN01000058.1 GCA_003165135.1 Bacteroidota bacterium | reverse complement strand
CTGTTAGTATCGCTGAAGAATACTTTCCTCTTGCGGTACTGGGTATATTTCTGGAGATATAAGGCGATCGCTTCAGAGGTACAGAAGTATTTTGTTTCCTGGCTCATCTTGACACGGAGCTCTTCACAGATACGAAAGAAGTGATCGATAGCATTGCGACTGGTAAAGATGATACCACTATAATCATTGAGTGTGATACGTTGCTTACGAAATTCTTTTCCCGGTACACCTTCTACGGTGACGAACGGGGTAAACTGGAATTTAACTTTGTATTTCGGCTCGAGATCGAAGTATGGTGATTTGATACCTTCGGGTTGTGGCTGAGCCACTAAAATATTTTTCAGCCTTGGTCTGGCTTCGTGAGTGATCAGTTCACTATAGTTCTTTTCGTTCTTGGACTTTAATATATCGGCGAGCCTGACTGGTTTCTTTTTTTCTTCTGCCTTAGGTGGTACGGATGGTACGGGAGCTTGTGGGGCTTTCTTGGCAGTAGGTTGAGGCTTAGGGGAGGACTTCTTAGTAGCAGCGGTTCCTTTGTCACTTTTCAAAATAAAAGCAGTAGCACTCGGTTTAGTTGATTTCTCATCAGCCTTATTGCGACCGGAAGTGCTACTGCTGTTTGACTTTTTTAGCTTGCCCTTGCTTACGCTTTTTTTTTAGGGGCAGCTTTCTTAGCGGCCTTTTTAGGGGCAGCTTTTTTAGCGGCCTTTTTTGGAGCAGCTTTCTTAGCAGCCTTTTTAGGGGCAGCTTTTTTAGCAGCTTTTTTTGGGGCAGCTTTTTTTGCTGGTGACTTTGTTGCCATGTTAAATAACTGTTTTGGTTAACAATTTAATAAATAGAAATACCGGAAGTATTTCCCCGACACAAATGTAGATTAAAAAATGATACATACTGCTGTACATCAATTTATACGATGTGGATAACCCTCTGATAACAACCATTACAACACCGATGCTTAGAATAATTAATGAAATGATAAGAATGAAATTGAAATATTTTTCCGATGAGGCGTACAACATAAAGAGTATTGGAATCATTGAAATACCAATGGTTCTGGTGATAGCAGATAAATTAAAAATGTATTCATCCACTGTTGATGTGATCTCAAAAATATTTCCGATGTATTTCAATGATACATACTTTACTACAGAAAAAAATGTGAATAAAAAGATGAGTATGACTATTGAAAAATTATTTTGCAATACAGAGTGCGGATAGAAATGCAGCATAATAAATCGTGTAAAGAGAGACATTGTAGTGATAAATATAGTGCTCATGAGTACAGATGAAAGTGTGATATCATCCTTAGTTGTTCGTCCTATCTGAGATGCTATATTCGAGTTTGTAAATATTCTGAAGAGATTCTCGAAATCGTTGTGGAACGCCAGTTTCAGGATAGTAAGCACTATCAGCAACTGCAGTAAAACAAAAAATATCCAGGCATCATTTTTACCGTTTCTCTGCTGCTCTATATCATACCATTTTGGTTTTCCTCCGTTAGTGATAGGTGAATTATAAACTGCTGATCGGGCAGATCCATATATCGCTGCTGTATCGATGACGATATCTGCCATACTATCTGAAGATATAGATGCTGAGTCTCTAGGCATAGATCCCAAAGGATCATCCTGAGCACTCAGGTATGATGGCAAAAAGAAAANNGCTATAAAAAAAACCTTCACTCAAAAATAATTTACGTACCCGAAATGTATCTTACCCGTCTTGAACGAGATCGGATTTCCTTCCTGTCTTCCTAATGCATATGTCAAAGCAAACAATCCAACCTTGGTCTCAAACGTAGTCCCAGCGCCGAATCCGAAAGGGAAATCAAATTTCTTGTATTCGTAGTAACCTTGCTCCTGCACCAATGCTGAATTGAAGAAGCCGTAAAAGTAAGAGTTTTTTGAGATCAGGAATCTATATTCCAGATCACCTATCAGATAGTATGGGGTATAGATAGATCTGTCATCAAATCCGAGCAACGATCCATTGCCTCCGATCTTATACTTTTCATTTTCGAGAACAGTCTGGCTGAGCAGATATTCTCCTTTGAACATTGTACGGATCGTATTTCGGTTGGTGATCTTCCAGAACTTATCTATCGTCACTGCAAGATGCATTTGAAAAGTCGTCAGCTTGATAGAGTCATACAGGTACCCGAAGGTCGTTCCATCCTGCACATCATATAGCTGAAGGATGGTGTTGTTCTTTTTGATAGTGCGCTCTCCCACTGCCACACTGGCTTGAAATATATAGCCAGACACCGGATTGAACTTGTAGTTTAATTTTTGAAGATAAACCTCCAGTGCAAACTCATTTGTGCTGAGGTCCAGATTTGGAGGTAGTGCCCGATTGATCTTTACGAAGTTTGTATCAGGGTCCAGGATGATACTAAGCTTCTGCCTGTATGAAGCTTTGAGATAGTCACTCCCGACCATTTGATACTGCACTCCATAGTCGCCATCCAGTTCAAGATAGGACGTGTCCTGCTTAAAGAGTTGAAAGTTTACATTCAGTCCTATTGGCAGGCCGACGAGATACGGATAAACCACTTTCACATTCAGCGTTTGAGTTTTGGGTTGTAGTTTCTGCCACTGGAGCAATAACTCCTCTCCTACTCCAAATGGAGAGAATAAATGTATTTTGACATCACCAGTAATGAGCACCTTCTGGCCAGAGCTACCCGGCAAGAGACCGATCAGTATATTAAACTGACTGGCCTTTCTATCTTTTAGAAATACAGTGGTCCGAGCCTTATCACTTTTAAACTGGACCGTATGAGGCCTGATCACTTCAGCAAATTGCAACTCACTAAGACGCTGTGATATTCTGCGGACGGCGGCTTCANNACTTCATTATATACTTTACCGATCTTGATACCGAGATAGTTTCTGAGAAATATAGGCTTCACTTTTGTTTTGCCTTCTATCTGCAACGAATCAAACCGAAAGAGCTCATGCCGTTGTAAATAAAGTTTAGCTGACACCCCTCTGTTATTCACTACAAAACTATCCAGCACCACCTCGGCAAACGGGAAGCCTATATTTTCGCAGGACTGGATCACCTTAGCTTTGAACAGTTGGGTACCGTCAGCAGGGATCACCTTCCCATCATTCAGGTTCTTGAGATTTATATCAGCGAGAAAGTCATTAGGGATATTTCCATTGTAGATCGTTATGGTT
>PLSN01000051.1 GCA_003165135.1 Bacteroidota bacterium | reverse complement strand
CGCACCTAAAAAAGCTGTAAAACCAGCGCCAAAAAAAGCATTGAAGAAAGTAGCCCCTAAAAAAATATCAAAGCCTGCTCCTAAGAAAGTAGTAGCCCCGGCTAAAAAAGCCGCTCCTGTAAAAGTAGCAGCTAAACCGGCTGTAGCCCCAAAAGCGCAAGCCAAGCCAGTACAGAAACAAGCGGTGAAACAGCCAGCCCCAGCAAAACCTGAGGTCAAAGCGATCCAGCCAAATGTGCAAAAGATTCAAATAAAAAAACCGCTGTTTAAGAAACCCGGAGGCAAGAAAAACAGTAAACCAGTAGAGACATATGATGGCAAGAGAGTGGTCAGATCTGAGCTGCCTGCCAAAGCATTAATAACGATTCAAAAACCAGAAGAAGAAGTGACTATAGAAAGTACACATTATGAGTACCCGACACTGAGGTACAGCGATGCAGAGCTGAAAGAGTTTAAACTGATAATAGATAAAAAACTCGAGGCGGCGCGCGAAGAATTGAAAAATCTTAAAGATTCCCTGGACAGCCATACCGAAAGTCAGGTAGGCAATAAGTCGTGGAATATGGAGGAAGGTTATGATACATAAGAAATGGAATACCTCATGAATCAGATCGCACGTCTCAATAAGTTCATACGTGATCTGGAGATGGCGCTGGTAAGGATCGAAAACAAAACTTACGGCATCTGCCGCGCTACCGGCAAACTGATAGATAAGCAAAGACTGCGTATCGTGCCACATGCTACGCTAAGCATGGAGGCCAAGATGAGCCGCAAATCTGATGATATACCTAATACAAGCCAGACACCGGCAGCCCACATGGGCTCTGAAGGTGAAGGATTCGGAGGTGAAGAATAATTTTTCATTGTTTAATAGAACAGAAAGCCGCTTTATGAGCGGCTTTTTGATTTATGGAACCCATAATCGGGTACCGGGTGCTTTTCTTTCCAGAATTTGAACAGGTATTTGATCCCTGCTGTGACATAGAAGAGTGGTTTGTCAGGATCGTTATTTCTATATGGGGCTGTACTGGTAGCAGTGGTGGGTACTACATTGAACGGTATAGCCAGTCTGGGGTCGATATATATCTGCAGGTTCTTTATCCTGTAGTCAAAGTTCAGGCCTGCCTCTAGGTTTAGCAGGCCGAAGAAATTATCTACAGCGGGTTTAGTCAAAGTCAGGCCACCGTTTTCATCTCTGGCCAGCAATCGGTTTCGTACGTAGTTATCATTACCTACGTCGGTGAGAAACTCCGGTGTGATCGTAAAGACCTTGGCTCCGATGAAGCGGTATATTTTAAAGTCATGGCTCAGGCCAAAGGTGAGAACGTTTGAATACTTCTTTTCCTTAGCAGGAGCGGGGCCGCCAAAGTAAAGTGAGTAATACACATCGAAGGTGATGTAATCAAAAAAATTGACAGAGTTATTGAGGTTGAATGTAGTCGCCAGATAGTTTCTGTCCGAGCCATAAAAAATAAAAGTATGGTTCAGATATGCATCCAGGTCCCGCCATTCGTAGAAAGTGCGTGCGAAGCCCAGCGTCAGGATAATATCATTTTCTATTTTGTCGGTCGTGACGGTGTCCACCATCAGGGGCTTTCTGGCTACTTTGGCTTGCTGGTATACCAGTTTATAGTCGTCTGTATTAAACTGTCCGTAGATACCGGTCCAGTTCATGTATTTGAGATTTGGCAGGCCCTCTACCCCATATGCAGGGCCTTTGCGGCCATAGATCAGCTGGCGGCTGGCGAAATCAAAACCTAGTTCAAAGTGTGAGCACTTGTCCATGTGGTCCATCACGCTATCGGCAGCATCGCGTGCAGCATCTCTTATGTCGTCTACTTTGTCATCATACTTTTCAATAATAGAGAGTATCGTTTTGTGTGGGACCTTTGCCAGCAAAATGGCATTCATTGTATCTTTCTCTACTTTTTTCAGAGAGTCCAATGTGTGGAATAGCGGCAGTTTCTGACCGGATACATGCTGTATGGCAAAACAAAAGGCGACCAATATTGCAAAATACCGGATGGGCATATCTTAAGTGGATTGATAATCTATGACAAGTATAATGGTAAAAGGATTAAAGAGTTGGAAATTCTGCTTATTGTCGCGGTTCGGCTACGCTCACCGTGACAATGAGTCCTGTCATTCTGAGCGTAGCCGAAGAACGACAAACTAGGCGCAATTTTATTTTTTAGTAAAGTAGCTTTAAACCTTTGCCTGTAATTTGAATCATACATCCATAAAATACAAAACGATGAAAAGGATATGGTCAATAGTGATAGTCGTCATACTCGTACTATCATTTAGTCAGGATGCTAATGCAGCATGGAGAGGAAGATTTTACGGTGGCTGGAGAGGCCCGCATTATGGATATGGGTATCGCCCATTCATACCGCCTGTACCGGTGCCTGCGCCATATTACCGCAGACCTTATTATGCTCCGGTACCGTCGCCGGTATATCGGGGCAGGTGGGTACCACCTCACTACAGGCCTACACCATACGGTGACCGCTTCATACCGGGCCATTATGCCCAGTAAGAAATAGATTTCATTGCTTTTCTATATAAAAAACTCCCGCTGTCATCAGTGGGAGTTTTTAGTTTATTACTATGTTTGACAACTAAAATAAGTATTACATGAAAAAAATATTAACGCTTGCGACGTTTATTTTTCTTTTTGGAATGGCAAAGATTTTTGCATCAGGCAATCAGGATACATTGATCTTGCTAGATGGGAAAATAGTAACCGGAACTATCGATGATAAATCATTAGAAGTACTCAATAATTTACAGGCAAATATTAATACATGGTACACACTTGTAGATCTAGAGGGTAGAAAACCATTAAAAGTGCAAAATAAGGAAATTGATTTTTTCGTTATTGGTGGTGTTAGATATGGTAATCGGCACACTATGGGGGGCAAT
>PLSN01000207.1 GCA_003165135.1 Bacteroidota bacterium | reverse complement strand
CTTATACCCGCAACACTACTGATGCAGGTTATACATACTTTGAAGCTCCATTCATATATCAGAACTGCCTCTTACCTGATACTATGGTTTATACTATTTCTTCCGGCAACCCATATTCACTTACTGGGGTAGCATTAGGAAACCAATCCGGCCTTCATATTGGCTCGACCCTTTTGGCTGACAGTATATTTTTGGGCGATTCAATCGTCTATGGTATCTCCTATCCTGTTAATGATTCTACTCATACAATAGAAAATACACCTGTAAGTATCGGTGTAACCGCCAATGACTCATCATGCGACAATGGGCCGCTTACTATCAGCGCTGGTGGCCTGAGCCCTAAACATGGCACTATTACAATCAATGGAGATTCTGTAGTATATACTCCAGCCGGAAACTATTCAGGTATGGATACTTTCGATTATTATGAAGCGGTGGGTACTGGTCCTGTCGATTCTGCTCAGGTGACGGTACGAGTCGTGCCATATCCTGCAGGCATCAATGAGTTGGGCGAAAATAAGACCAGGATATATCCAAACCCCGCCAGCGATAAATTATATATCAATGCAAGTAGTACAGCAGTATCCGAGCTCCGCGTAATTGACATGCTGGGTAATGTAATGAAGGTTGAAAACTTTTCTGGCAGCACATCTGTGAATGTATCAGGACTCAGCAATGGTCTTTATATCATCCAGTTCAGCGGTGCTGACGGTAAGATGATATCAAGCTCCCGCTTTACTGTGATCAAGTAAGTTATCATTGAAAATACTCGGCATCATACCTGCCCGTTTTGCCTCTACCCGTTTTCCCGGCAAGCCATTGATAGACATCGGCGGCAAAACGATGATCAGGCGGGTCTATGAACAGGCTAAAAAAGCTGCTTCCCTATCGGATGTCATTGTAGCTACCGATGATCAGCGCATTTATGATGAGGTGATCTCATTTGGAGGTAAAGTAGTAATGACAGCATCTCATCATCAGAATGGATCTGAGCGTTGTGCTGAAGCCAGCATAAATATACCGGCTGATGCAGTGATCAATATTCAAGGGGATGAACCATTCATTCACTCGGAGCAGATAGATACTTTGGCAGCACTTTTTGCAGACCCTGCATGTCAGATAGGTACACTCATCAAGGTGTGTAACGATAGGGCACTCCTAGAGAAGCCATCAATTATCAAGGTCACCGTAGACAAGAATTTAAAAGCACTCTATTTTAGCAGGAGTGTGATTCCATATATTAGAAATATTGATACGTATACTGCTTTCTATAAACACATTGGAATCTATGGCTACAGGATCGATGTCTTGAAAGAAATAACCAAACTCAAAGCTACGCCTCTGGAGCTCGCAGAAAGTCTGGAGCAGCTTAGATGGCTGGAGAATGGCTACAGCATCCAGACAGCAGTGACCACACACGAAAGCATATCAATAGATACGCCTGAGGACCTCGAAAAGGTAAAGTCGCTGATAGATATCGGATAGTGTCATTTGGGTAATGAGAGTTCAAAGATGCTACCCTTAGGAGTATTGTTAGTCAATGTAATCCTGCCTTTATATATTTCGATGAATCGGCCTACAATAAAGAGGCCCAGCCCGGTGCCTTTGGTCTTTCGTGTATCCTCATTGCCTACCCGATAGAACTTGTCGAACACTTTCTTTTTATATTCATCTGGTATACCAAAACCCTGATCGCGGACAGCCAGTGTGATCGCGGCATCTGTGCTAATTAGTGATACATTGACCATAGAGTTTACCTCCGAGTATTTGATAGCGTTTTCTACAAGGTTCATCACCACAGAAATAAAGCCCATCTGATCGGTACTATAGTATACTTCATCCTCTATTTCAGTAAGGATCTGTATGTTCTTTTTATTGGTTTGAAACTTCTCCACTACCAAATGTACCAGGTCTGACAGATTCACCTCCTCATTGGAAAAGCCATGTGTGTCTCGTTCGATCTTTGCGGCAAATAGTATATTATCTACCAGAGACTCCAGCCTGACCACATCGCTCAGCGCATTATTGACCAGTTTGGCTTTCAGTTCTGGCTCTAATTGTCTTTTGACTATCGTCTGAAGGGCCAGTTTTACACTTGATAGCGGTGATTTGAGCTCGTGTGTGATGGAGTGAAGGAAATTGGTCTGCTGGGCAGCCAGTTCTATCTCTTAGCCAAATATCCTCCTCACCTGCACCAATCCCATGATCTGAAGCAAGAGGAAAAATATCCCTTCAGACAGGACCATGACCCTGTAGCTTTTGTATTTGGTCAATAACTGAAGGTAGCTCTGGGTTTCTTCATATTTTATCGGATCATGTTTTGATTGATAGTTGATCCTGTCCAGTTCTACCTTTTCGGTGAATGCCTGTTCGTTTTTCGAAAAAAGCAGGTATCCCCACCACATCGAAAAGATAATGATATAGCCAAAAACTATATAGAAAAGCAGGAAAGGACTTTTGTTGAAAAATTTGAGCATATTGTTGTTTGTCATCAAATTTAATGAAACCCTAAAATTGTTTGTCATCATTTTATAATTTTACAATCTTATGGCTAAGCGAAGGAAAAAGTCTAATATAGAACTGACAACAGAAAATGAGCTTCTGAAGTTGAAAATGATGGCGGAATTCGGCGGTGATTTTGCAGGCTCAGAGCACCTCCCACCTGAGATCGAGCATGTATTTCTCAGGCAGATCAACAAATTTCATCAGCTGCACGATAAGGCAGGAATGGTCAGGATATACGATTTCATCGGCGCTCCTCTTTACAATCATGTACATGACCTCTCTGACAAAGAAATAAAGAAGGAACTAAAAAAACTGCTCAAACTCCTTCGCAAAAAAGGAATAGTGGTCGAGACGCTCAGTGGTGTCGGCGATAAAGAAATGTATCGGTTTGTGACGGAAGAAATATTCAAGCAGGAGATACAGAATATCAGGATGCCAAACTGGACCATTCATATGCTGTATGAGGAGTTTCATCCAAGCGATGAATTTGATATAAAAAACCAATGTGGCACTGCTTTGGCATTCATTTTTGATAAGGGATTCATTACCGCTGACTTTGTCTTCCTCGATGAGATGAAAAGCGAGCTAGGCTTAGGTATAGAGAAGGATGAACTAATTGAGAAAATAGATACATTTAAACTAGGCTATAACCAAATGCAGTTTCTTGGAGCTGAGTTTAAGTCGATAGATATTGACAATGAAAATAATAGTGCTCATGTCTCCGTAGGAGCAGATTTCAAAACACAAACTCAAAAAGGGAGACGGTTTAAAACGGAAAATGCCGAGGTGCATTTTACACTTGTCAAGGAACCCAATACACAGTACTGGATGATAGAACAACTCCTTTTTGACAGGCTCTAAAAATTTGATATCAAATAAGGGTAGATCAGAGAAATTTGTACATATTTGACATAATATTAGATAACAAGACATAATAAAAGCCCAATATGCGTACTATCAAAATAGCCATTTCTATTTTTCTGTTCATCGCACTAACCACATCT
>PLSN01000075.1 GCA_003165135.1 Bacteroidota bacterium | reverse complement strand
AAGACCATCACCATCACCAGAAAACTTTTCCGCGATGGTGAGAGCGAATACAGGCTCAATGATGTGGCTTGCAGGCTCAAAGATATTACGACACTCTTTATGGACACGGGTGTCAGTCCCGATTCATATGCTATCATCGAGCTAGGCATGGTAGACGAGATCCTCAATGACCGCGACCACTCCCGCAGGAAGCTCTTTGAACAGGCAGCAGGTGTCTCAAAATACAAGAAGCGCAAAAAGGAAACCATCGATAAACTCAAATCCACAGATGCCGATCTGGAGCGAGTGAAAGATCTCTTGTTTGAAATAGAAGGCCAACTCAAAACCCTCGAAAAACAAGCTGCGAAGACAAAGAAATTCTATGAGCTGAAAGAAGAATACAAGAACCTGTCGCTGATACTGGCTAAGTTCTCTCTGCAAGAGTACAAGCAAAGCTTCAAAGATCTCGAAGCCAAGCGTCAGATACAAGATGATAAGAAATTAGAGATTGAAACGGCCATCAAAACCGCTGAAGCTGCATTGGAAAAAGAAAAACTCGACAATGTAGACAAGGAGAAAAACCTGATGGAGATCCAACGCAGGCTCAATACTCTCGTCAGCGGGGTCAGCGAGCGCGAGAATGAGCGCAACCTGCTCAACTCATCTTTGAAATTCGCTCACGATAAACTCGATACTGCACAGAAGCAGATCATCGATGCCAATGACCATATTGAGAAACTAAAACTCTCCATAGACAAGCTCACCATTGATCTCAATGCAGAATCGAGCATACTCGATGGCAAAAAATCTGAACTCGCTATACTCGAAGAGGCGCTTAATGAGACACGTTCGCATCATACTACGATCAAAGAAAGCCTGAGCACTGAGCAGAAAGCGTATGCTGAGAAAGAAAGGCAGATATTCGAACTCGAAAAGAAACTCGCCGTCAACCGCAGCAATAATGAATCCCTCCAGCGCGAACTGAGCCAAAGCGAAGAAGACACTATATCCAAACGCAAAGAACTCGAAGAACTCCAAAAACAACTGGAACAATACAAGCTAGACCAGGAGAAAACTGACCATACACTCAAGCAGCTCATAGCTGATGAAGAAAGCCGCAAACAGCAGATATCCGATCTGGAACTTTCTGTAGAAAAGACCCGTCAGGAGCTCACTCAGGAAGCACGCACACTGGATGCCAAGAAGAATGAATACGAACTGACGAAAAGCCTCGTCGAAAATCTCGAAGGCTTTCCCGAATCGATCAAGTTTCTAAAGAAGAATGCCAAATGGAGCAAAGACGCCCCGCTCCTATCTGATATCATCTATTGTGCTGAGGAGCATCGTGTCGCTATTGAGAATTATCTCGAACCATATCTCAACTACTATGTGGTACAGAATATCGAGGAAGCTATCATGGCCGTCAATCTTCTCAAAGACTCATCAATGGGCAGGGCGAACTTCTTTATCCTCGATGATATACAGGCATACGAAAACAAATCATCGCTTAGCATTCCGAATGCAGTACCTGCGACCGATCTGGTAGAGATGGATGCACAATATGCAAAGCTAGAAGCCTTACTACTCGATAGAGTATTTATGGTGGATGATTCATCCGGATTCAACAATAGCCAACTCAATACCAATGGCCAGAAAATAGTCCTGCTGACCAAGACGGGCCACTTCATTCGTCAGGACTTTACGCTCAGCGGCGGTGCAGTAGGCCTTTTCGAAGGAAAGAAAATAGGACGTGCCAAGAACCTCGAAAAACTAAAAGAAGAGATCGAGAAATTGGAAAGAGTGACCTATCAACTGCACTCAAGGGTATCGGATACTGTGATCAAGATCAATCAGCTCAAGTCTTCTACACAGACACGTCAGATAGATGAGCAGAGAAATACGCTCAACCAATTCAACAATAAATTCTCTGCCACACAGGCCAGCATTCAGAGCCTTATCAAGTTCCTGGAATCATCTGATGCCAAAAGCAAGAATATCACTGAGCGTCTGCAGCAGCTAAATGTCGATGTGGAGAACATCAATAAAGAACTGGTTGAACTTCGTGAGGTACAAACCGTCAGCAAACAGGCACTTGAGCAGACCGACAAAGAGTTTATTGATTTTACTAATAGACTTAGCGAGGCATCATCGCGCTTCAATCAGAAGAATATCGAGTTTCACCAGCAGCAAAACCGTGTCAACTCTATATCTCAGGAATTGAATTTCAAAAACAGTCAGGTGGAGAGTTTCACTGCACAGCTCACTCGCAATAATGAGATCATCACAGAGTGCAATTTCACAATAGAGGAAAATCAAACTAAGCTCAAAGAGATAGAAAGCATCCTGCTCGAAGGTTACGCCAACAAAGAAGCCATTGAGAAGGAAGTCGCAGATTCTGAAAAGAGTTACTACGACTCACGTGGCGGCATTAATGAACTGGACGGCAAGATCCGTGAACTAACACGTAGTCGAGACGCTGTCAATGTCCTGATCAGTGAGATATCTGATCGATTTAATGAGCTGAAGCTAAACCTCACAGGTATGCGTGAGCGCCTGAGTGTGGAGTTTAATGTAAATGTAAATGATATCATCAACGAAGAGCTCGACCCTAAATGGAACAAAGACGAAATAACTGAAGACCACGTGAAGATCAAAAAGCGCATCGAGGGATTCGGAGAGATAAACCCTATGGCTGTCGAGGCATACAATGAGATGAAGGAAAGATATGATTTCATCATCGTGCAGAAGAAAGATCTCGAAGATGCCAAGACATCACTGCTCGATACGATCAAGGAAATAGATGACACTGCGAAGACACAATTCCTGGAGGCATTCTACAAAGTACGCGATAGCTTTATCAAAGTATTCCGGACGCTGTTTAGCGAGGAGGATCAATGTGACCTCTATCTCGTCAATCCCGAAGATCCGCTGGAATCTAAGATCGAGATCATAGCAAAACCTAAAGGCAAACGCCCTACGGTGATAGACCAGCTCTCCGGTGGTGAGAAAACACTCACGGCCACTGCACTGCTTTTCTCACTCTATCTGCTGAAACCGGCACCGTTCTGTATCTTCGATGAGGTCGATGCACCGCTCGATGATACCAACATTACCAAGTTCAACAAGATCATACAGGAGTTCTCCGGCGACTCACAGTTCATCATCGTGACACACAACAAGCAAACCATGTCTGCTGTAGAATCTATCTATGGTGTGACCATGGTAGAGCAGGGAGTGTCTCGTGTCGTGCCGGTGAATTTTAGTAGTTTGAATTGATAAACTTCACAAACTAAAATAAAAAAACCCGCAATGTTGCGGGCTTTTTTATTTTAGTTTGATTCGATCACTCCTTGACGACCTTAAAAACCACTGCTTCATTTTCTATCTCCATTCTTATCAGATATACTCCTGTAGCCAAGCCATTGACATCAAACGAGCGCGTGAAAGTCCCTTGCCCTATAGGCTCCTGTGACATTAGAGTTTTTGCAGTCCTGCCATCCAGAGAAATCAGCGACACAGTGATATTCGATGCATCTCTCAGATCAAAAGCCATAGTGACATTATCATTCATCAGTGTCGGGTATACATTAAAGCCTGTTAACTTATCACTCAATGCATTGATACCGGTTGCCACCGCCTCGTTGATAGTGACCGGTGTTGCACCCTGATAATCGCACAAGAAAGCTATATCCAAACCTGTGACTGCATTTATGACACCGAATATCTCAATAGGGCCAGAACCAGCCGCAGGAGCGGTCCATGGTATAGATTCGGAATATATAGTGCCAGCACCACCTGAGCCTGAGACTGCCGGTATCGCTGTATTATGTTCTATGACCGGGAATGAATTTCTCCCGCTGCCGGGAGTATTCTGCACATCAGTAGGAAGCGAAGTGCCCCAAATACCTGCCTGTGTAGCTGCCGCGCTGCCGGCACCTGTAGCCGATACGGTAGCCAGTTGAAACCCGAAATAACCGAATGTGCCAGTGGTATTATTGATCGCCGAGATCTTTACGGTATAGGAGCCACCAGGCTGATAGCTTGTCACTGCTACTCCGGCAGAATCGAGCTCAACAGTCGGACTAAGGCTGGTGGTTGAGTTATGGCAGCTGCTGCCGTTTGAGCAGCCTGTGGTCCCGTCCGCACCCGTGCCATCCCAGCCGCTATGCTTCATCGGGCCTTCACGATAACTACTGAGTATAATTGACAATGCTGCAGTAAAGAATAAAAAAAGTAGAACCTTGATCTTCATGCTTAATACTTTTTGAAACAATGAAAGTAAGGTAATAAATATTTCAATATCAATAAATCCAAAGCTGAAAATTTAGCTCAACTTATCGAATAGTTGCCTATAGCCTTTTCGTTAAATGAATATACCGAATGGAAGAACTGGTAGCATTAAAAATAGAAAGCCCACTTAGAATCTAAGCGGGCTTTCTGATTGATAATTTTATAAAAAGACTATTCTTTAACGACTTTAGACACGACAGATGCATTACCTATCTGCAACCTCACCAGATATACGCCGGTAGCTAAACCATCTACATTGAATGTACGTTTGAAAGTACCCTGGCCTAAAGATTCCTGAGACATAAATGTTTTGACTGTCTGCCCTT
>PLSN01000267.1 GCA_003165135.1 Bacteroidota bacterium | reverse complement strand
CTTGCCATTTTCGAAGTATACTTCTTCTACCTCCACCGGTACTATTTCTTCTTTGAATTTACCCGCATCGATAGCTGCAAATGCTTTCACATGAGAGTTGTATGAGAACTCATCCATCGCTTCGCGGGTGATGCCGTATTTCTCAGCTACGAGTTCTCCTGTGAGGCCCATGCCGATGTAGTATTCAGGATTCGTTTTTGCTATTTCAAAATTTGGTACAGTCTTGTAACCAACAGTAGGCACGAGCGACATAGACTCCGTACCGCCTGCTATGATACACTCTGCCATTCCTGAGCGGATCTTAGCCGTAGCGAGCGCGATGGTCTCGATACCTGAACCGCAATAACGGTTTACCGTGACACCAGGGACATTCAGAGGAAGTGAACGAAGCGCCACCCAACGGCCCATTTGAAGGCCTTGTTCAGCTTCAGGTACGGCATTGCCTACGATCACATCATCGACCCGTGTAGGATCAAGGCCAGGTACTTTTTTGAGCAGGTCAGTGATCGCGTAATAAGCGAGGTCGACAGGAGTAGTAAATCTGAATCCTCCTCTTTTTGATTTTCCGATAGCTGTTCTTGAGCCAGCTACTATATATGCTTCTTGCATTGTATTTTGATTTTTAGTTTTTAGTAATGAGTCGCGAGTTGCAAATCACAAGTCGCGACGATTTTTCTATTTAGTTTCTTAATGGTTTTCCTGATGTCAAAATGCTCTGAATTCTTTCCAAAGTCTTTTTCTCACCACACAAACTCAGGAAAGCTTCTCTTTCGAGATCAAGCAGATACTGCTCAGTCACTTTCGATTCGCTGGTCAGATCACCACCGCAGAGTACATATGCGATCTTCTTTGCGATCAGCATATCATGTGCGCTGGCGTAACCTCCTACATTGAATGCTGCCGCACCTGCATAGAGTGCTGCCAAACCTGTACGTCCGAGGACAGTGATATCAGTGCGCATTGGTTTCTGTACATATCCGTCTGCTGCCAGTTCGAGCACTTTTGCTTTTGCTTCAGCGATCACGCGAGATGCATTTACCACTACGAAATCTTTCTTCTTGTCGAGTACACCTATTGCGAAACCTTCATAAGCTGAGGTTGCGACCTTAGCAGTAGCGATAGCTTGAAATTTCTCGGCCAGTGTAGGTATCTGCGGATCACCCGCGAAATATGCATCAGATGCACGAAGCGCAAGCTCCTTAGTACCACCGCCGCCTGGGATGAGGCCAACACCCACTTCTACCAGTCCGATATATGTCTCAGCAGAAACCGCTGCTGCATCGCTGTGCATAGTAAACTCGCATCCACCACCGAGTGTCAGGCCGTGAGGTGCTGCTACCACTGGTATAGATGAGTAACGGCAGCGACCGGTGCTCTGCTGGAATGCGCGTACTGCGAAATCCAGTTCATCAAAGTCCTGATCAATAGCCATCATAAATATCATCGCAAGGTTTGCACCGGCAGAGAAGTTAGGATAGTCATGGCCGAGCACCACACCTGTCCATCCTTGTGCCTCGGCGAGGTCGATCGCTTTATTTATACCTTCGAGTACACCGCCACCGAGAGAGTTCATCTTAGTGCTCCAGGAAATATTCAATACACCATCACCGATATCATCGATACGGGCATCCTGATTTTTCCAGACAGGTTTTTGCGAAGCATAATTATCGAGGATGATGAATGCCTCGCGGCCCGGAATAGCTTTGTATGATTTAGAAACTATATCGTAATATTTCTTTACGCCATTCTCTACTGTGTAGAAAGTTTTGAATCCACCTGCGAGCATTTCGTCTACCCATGCGGCGAGTTTGAAACCTGCGGCCTTAAGACCTGTAGCGATGCTCTCTACGCCGATAGCATCCCATTGCTCGAATGGTCCGATCTCCCAGCCGAAACCAGCGCGCATTGCATCATCGAGGCGATAGAGCTCATCGGAAATTTCAGGGATACGGTTAGATACATAAGAGGAAACATAGTAAGTAAGGCTCTTGAGGAACTGGCCGTGTTTGTCAGTTTGTTTTGATACGGCTACCAAACGTTTCCTGATATCATCGATATTTTTCAGTTCGGTAGTAGCTGATTTTATTTTTGCTGATGGTTTGTACTCCAGAGTTTTCCAGTCGAGTGTTGCGAAAGATTTTTTGCCGTTAGCATCTTTAGTTTTCTTAAAGAAGCCCTGGCCTGATTTATCGCCCCACCATTTGTTAGCGTCCATTTGTTTGATCCAGTCCGGCACCTGCATCACGTCGCGCTTTTCGTCGTTAGGCAGGTTGTCATATGCGCCGTTCATTACTTTGATCATGGTGTCGAGACCGACTACATCGGTAGTACGGAACGTAGCAGATTTAGGCTTACCGATCAGCGTGCCTGTCAGTGCGTCTACTTCATCGATGGTCATATCCATTTCCTGCATCAGTTTGATCACTGCTGCGATACTGAATACACCTACACGGTTTGCAATGAATGCCGGTGTGTCTTTACAAAGTACAGTTTGCTTGCCGAGGTATAGGTCGCCATAGTTCATCAGGAAGCTTACTACTTCTGGGTGAGTAAGGTTGGTCGGGATGATCTCCAATAATCTCAGATAACGCGGAGGATTGAAGAAGTGACTGCCACAGAAGTGTGCTTTGAAATCATCACTGCGTCCTTCAGTCATTAAATGAATAGGAATACCAGATGTATTAGATGTGATAAGTGTACCCGGCTTACGGAATTTCTCGATCTGCTCGAATACGCTCTTCTTGATGTTCAGATTTTCTACTACTACTTCTATTACCCAATCAGCATCCTTGATCAGGTTCATGTTGTCGGTGAAGTTGCCCGTCGTGATACGATTGGCGAAAGCCTTATCATATATAGGTGATGGATTAGACTTCAGCGCAAATGCGAGTGCATCGTTTACTATCTTGTTGCGCACAGCTGGTTTTTTCAGGTCCTCTTCGCTGGCGTCTCTCGGTATGATGTCGAGCAGTACTACCGGCAGGCCTATATTAGCAAAATGCATGGCTATCCTGGAGCCCATGACACCGGAACCGATCACGGCGACTTTCTTTACTTTACGGTTCTTAGCGGTGGTGACGTTTACCGTCACCTTTTCTGACAGAGTTGATTCCATTGTTTTAAATTTGCTTTTAAAAATGTGCCAATTTTCAATATGCCAATGTGCCAATGCTACATTTCAGATTTACTATTGACCTTTTATCTTTTTATTAATTGAGTGAATAATGCTGTTCAATATTTTAATAACTTCTTTTATGTTCAACAACAAAGAATCGCAATCAGGATAATTCTTTGAGTGTTTACAGATCAGCAACCAGCATTCTGTTTCTTCAGCTTCCTTGGCCGCTATTTTCATTTTGTGCAGAAAGTCTTTTGCGCTTTCCGCACTCTGCGCTTCTCTCACATTTGCGCCTACCGAGGTTCCCGATCTTAAAACCTGTCGCGCGACTACGAATTTTTTCTCACTTTCCAGTTTCTCCGCAAAATTCACTATGTCCAATGCCAACTGAAATGTCTTCTCTACTATTATATTCTTCTCTCTGTTTTGA
>PLSN01000147.1 GCA_003165135.1 Bacteroidota bacterium | reverse complement strand
TTTGTTTGTAAAGCGCTTAAAAGCTAGACTTGTTTCTCCGAAATTAATCAGAAGCCCTATTTCAAGATTATATGCCTCAAGATAATTCATTGCCTGTGCATAATGGGTATTTTCCAAACTTGTAGTTGCTTTCAGTTCAACTGATATATAACCTTCCACTAAAAAATCAACCCTTCTTGTGCCGATGTGCTGTTCTTTATAATAAATCTGCATCTCAAATTCACGCTGAAATTCAATCTCAGTAGATTCTAATTCAATCGCTAATGCTCTTTGATAAATGACTTCCTGAAAGCCATTACCTAGGGTAGAATGAACATTCATAGCGCATTTGATTATACGCCCGGTCAATTCAGAATACTTATAATTTTCATTTACCATATAGCAATCATACTAATCATATAAATCAAATAAATCATGGTACTTACATTCTGAATACACCAAATCCTTTTGCGCCTTCGAAGGGTACATTGTGGATCACATCCATACACATCTTTAAATAATTTCTCGTCTCGCGTGGATCTATCACCCCATCATCCCATAGCTGCCCCGATGCATACCAAGCGTTGCTTTGTTTCTCCGCTTCTTTCACCATGTATGATGCCATTGCTTTGCCTTGCTCTTCATCATATGTAATGCCTGACTTCTCAGCAGCGGCCCGTCCGATGGTCTGCATCACTCCCGCGAGCTGATCTGGCCCCATGACCGCGATGCGAGAATTAGGATAAGTGAAAAGAAAACGTGGATTGTATGCACGGCCGCACATGGCATAGTTGCCTGCACCATAGCTAGCTCCTGTGATTATAGTGATGGCGGGAACAGTGCTATTGCTTACCGCATTGATAAGTTTCGCACCGTGTTTGATGATGCCTTCTTCTTCATACTTGCGGCCAACCATAAAACCCGTTATATTTTGCAGAAAAAGCAGCGGCGTATTATTCTGATTACAAAGCTGGATGAACTGCGCGCCTTTATTGGCGGCTTCGGAGAAAAGCACACCGTTATTAGCTAGGATGCCTATGCGATAACCATTGATACTGGCAAAGCCAGTGATGAGCGTACTGCCATAGAGCGGCTTAAACTCAGCAAACTCTGAGCCATCGACAATGCGACCTATCAACTCCCGCTGATCAAAAGGTATTCGCACATCTGCTGATACTACTCCGAGTATTTCCTCTTTGTCATAGACAGGTTCTTNNGATATTGGCCATAATCTCGCGGGCGAGGCGTATGCCGTTCATCTCATCCTCGGCGAGATAATCTGACACACCCGATATAGTGCTGTGCATCTTAGCACCGCCGAGTGATTCTTCGTCTACTATTTCATTGGTCGCCATACGGACGAGCGGCGGACCTGCGAGAAATACTTTCGCTTCATCCTTTACCATGATGGTATAATCAGACATGCCGGGGATGTATGCCCCGCCTGCAGTACTGCTGCCAAATACAATGGATATTGTAGGAAGCCCTTCCTTTGATCGGCGTGTGATGCCCCGGAAACTCGCGCCACCGTAGTTGAATATCTTTGCCTGGTCGGGGAGATTAGCCCCTGCTGACTCCACCATATTGATAAATGGCAAGCCATTCTCCAAAGAAATTTCGCCGATGCGAAGTCCTTTTTGTAAAGTAGAATAATCAATAGCACCGCCTTTGATGGTGCCAATGTTTGAATTGATCATGCAGAGCCTGCCACTCACGAAACCGATACCCGCGACTATCGTACCACCTGCACCGAAACCATCCACTCCCCATCCGGCCAGTGGCAGCAACTCCAAAAATGGTGAATCCTGATCAAGCAGCAATTCTACCCGCTCACGGGCCAGCAGGCGGCCTGCCTTCTTAGTGCGTTCGAGGTATTTTTGTTCACCCTGAAAGAGCGCTTCTTTTTTCTTTGCCTCCAGCTCCGTGATCTTCTCTTTCATCAGCTCAAGATTGCGCTGATAAGACTCCGAGTGGCGGTTTATTTTTGATTTAAAAACAGACATATTACTTCGTTAAACAGACCTTCAAGTTAAATCGATTTTTGAATATGAAAACATAATTCTCAATTTCCAAATTTACGCGCGGTAGACAAAATCTAACGTCGGTAGGCTGAAAATCAGGACTTTTTTGGGGTAAATATCATTTATCGGCTTTTTTTCAGCGAGTAGCCATGGTTAAAGCCTGTAATGCATGCTTTTTATTATGACAAGTGTTCGATAAAATCTAACGGCGGTAGATTTTATTGGAAAGAATATTAAAAAAGAATAACAAAGACCCCTCAAAGGGGCTAAAAACCCTTTGAGGGTTGCAATACCGAATGATCACCACTAAAAAATAAATAGCCCGAATGAATTTCATCCGGGGCGATCTACTGATATATAAGCAACTTACTTCTTTTCTCTTTGAGGTTGCCCGGGCTTTGCAGGTGGTTTTGGCTGAGATTGAGGCTTGGGCTTAGGTTGTGGTCTCGGCTGATTTTGATTTTGATTTTGGTTATTAGTATGTGTAGGCTGGGGCTGAGTATGCTCCTCTACCGCAGGGCGAGCAGGCTGTGAAGGATGGTTTGGTGCAGGCTCGTAAGGCTTTTCGTTAGAGTTGACCGGTTGATGACTGGCCGGTGTGCCGCTATTATTCGCACGAGGGAATACACCATGTACAGCAGCGCCATTGACAGCCCTCACATTTTCGATCGGCACCACGTGCGATGGTGTTGCATTGGCAGCAGTGGCCTGTGAGATGGCCGGCCTGTATAGAGTGATACTATTGCCCATTACGCTATGTCCCGGTGCCGTTGGTTTATTGATGTCAGATATGGCCATCGGTTGCACTTTATGCCCTATAGCAGTTTCTATCACTTCCCTTTTAGGGCCTGCATTATAGCTCGCATTATTATATGTATTGGTATTGTTGATGATCACCACATTATTGACCGTGCCGGTGACGAAGGCGTTATTGTTATAGTGATTCATCGCATAGCTACTGAAGTCGCGATCATACATGTGGTTTTGAGGCACAAATGTCCAGTAGTTAGCTGCCGGGCGGTACCCTTCTGCATATGTACTTGGCCCCACAGGTGCCCAGCCATAGTAGCCATTGTATTGTCCCCATGTGACCCATGCCGGTGCCCAGGTATTGCCTGGTATCCATAGCCAGCCATAAAAAGGATCATCTATCCACCTGCCATAGTGAAACGGCGCCCAGCCCCAGTTATAGTTTGACACCCATGTCATTCCATAATCTGAATATCCCCAGTATCCGTTGGTCGCATATGGCATAAAACCGGTACCCTGTGCAGGGGACCATACATAGCCATAACCCTGATAGTTGACCCAAGAACCATATGGAGACAGTTCATCATAGAATGTCTGATAGGATGGCTGGCCATAGTTGACCTGCTGCTGATTGGCATAGTACTGCTGGTCAGACTCCTGTTGATTATTGATTTGATTGCTGCTGTATTGCTGCTGATCACTGTTGTTCTGCTGGCCATTGTCATATTGCTGACCGCCGTTGTTATTATACTGCTGATTATTGTTCTGCTGGCTGCCTGTATATGCCGCTCCTGCAGGTGGTTGATAGAGTTGATTGTCGCCGGAAGCCGGTGCCGGATTATTATTGGCTGGTGGATTATTGACAGGCCT
>PLSN01000434.1 GCA_003165135.1 Bacteroidota bacterium | reverse complement strand
GCAATTATGTAGCTAATGTCAGTTATGAATTTAGTTTCAAAAAGGAAACATGGAACCTCGAGCCATCTATCCTTTTCAGAAAAGGAACTGGCAGCATATACCAGATAGAAGGCAATCTGATGGCAAATTATAAGAGGATCGTATTTCTTGGTATAGGATACAGACAGGACTATGGCATGACAGCTCAGGCTGCAGTCAGGATATCAAGATGTGTTACATTAGGTTATTCATATGAGTATCCGATCATAGGTGGAGTGACCTATGGCAATACCAAGGGTACACATGAGGTCCTTGTGGGAATTAATTTTGACAGGTGGATCAATAATAATGAGCTCAAAAAACTGAAGAAAAGAGTCGACACTCTTGAGAATAAAGTCAAAGAAGAAGAACATATGGACACTGTCCTTACAAATAAGACGGACACCCTGCAGCAGACCAAAGAAGACAAAGACAGCGCTGTATCTAAGCGTGATCAACAGCTTCAGCAGAATGCGATAGATACTCTCGCCAAAAAGGTCGACGATCTGGAACAGCAGATCAAAGAATACAAGGACTATATATCCAAACATAGGGTTGATAGTTTCTCCAATCTTAAAGATGTCAAAGAGGGCGATATTGTCAAGCTGGACAAAGTATACTTTGAAACAAATAGCAGTTACGTCAAAACTGAGTCATTCGCTCAGCTTGATAAATTGGCTCAGGTCATCAAGGCTTCACCGGATATGCAGGTCAGGATACTCGGCCATACAGACTACATAGCATCTGATACATATAATATGTGGCTGTCCGAGAGAAGGGCTAAGCATGTGGCAGATTACCTGATCAGCAGAGGCGTGCCTTCGGCAAATGTCTCATCCGCAGGGTATGGTAAACGCTCACCTATAGCTGATAATGCAACAGAAGCTGGCCGCGCGCTCAATCGTCGTGTAGAGATCCAGATACTCAAGAAATAATTACCCTTAATCAAATGCAATACCAAAGCCTCTCCGTCATGGAGGGGCTTTTTATTTAGGCCTTACGGCGTCGGCAAGTTTCTTCGGAGCCAGCATGCAGTAGGCTGTGGTCAAAGCATCAACCAGCATATCCTTGCGGACTTTTTTAAGGTTTATATAGGTCGCACCTTGTTTTCCCCATTTATTTGGCACGGGATAAATGACCGATGGATCAAAAGAGCAGAAGACATTCTGATCGATCTCGGAGAGTTTGACACAGGACAGATGGTCTTTGATATCCAATGTGGCAAATATCTTTTTTGCTACTCTGAAAGATGTTCTTTCGAAGTGTGGTAGCTCTATCGCCTCCGGAAACGATAAGGCAATCTTTCTGAAAGTTTCTATGCTTACCATTTATGTATAGGATATTGACATTTTGAAAGCCAAATGTATTACTAGCGACTCATAGCTCACTGCTCAGGACTCTCACGGTATCGTATGGTAACCAATGGCGCTGCTGTCAGTGACTATCGTATGGCTAAACGTCGGAGAGTAGGCACTGAAATAACCCAAAGCATTGTTTGAAATATTTGAAATAGGATTGGCCGGAGCGGCAGAACCATTACTCAGGGTGGTAGTAGTAAGGGAATTCCAGTAATTGAACATAGGCAGGTCTATGGCATCGAGTTCGCCGTATAAGGTGTCATTTACTTTGATGCTGCTGTCAGTGGCCAATGTGAGCTCCATAGGCATTCCATTTGTTCCGACATCGTTGTCAGGGCTTGGTTTATTCTGTTTTTTACCATTAAAGTATAGATATGCATTGTAGTAATTGAGTACTACAGGTGGGTCCAGAAATACAATGGCTGGTATGATTTGCTTTCGCCCGAATATATTAAAGGTCAATATCCCTATCGAATCTATAGCCACTGGCGGAGGCATAGTGCTGTATGCATCATATTGCTTACCGCCGGTGTATACGCTGAGGTGATAGGTGCGGCCGGGTACTCCGGTGATAGAGGTAGTATGANNCATTTTGATCTGGCCGCCAGACACAGGAGTGCCGTTGCTGGTATCATAGTAAGTCACGGTCTTAGACAGATATACAGTATATGGACCGGGTAGGTTAGTGATGTTGCCTTCTATCACCAGCAGACCGGAACCGTTTTGCAAATTCAGATGTATGTCCTTCTTGCAGGCGGCTGTGATCAGTCCGCTTACGATAGCTAATATGAGGAGGCGTTTCATCTGTTTTCTTTTAATTGTTTTTCTGCTTCTTCACGTATGTAAACTTAAAGTCGTAGGTGATCGATGGCACGATACCAAACAGAGCTATTTGTTGGGTCACAGACTGTCCGTTTTGGGTTACGAATTGTATTTGGTATGGATTCATTCTGTTATATACATTGTATATGGATAAATTGAGGTCATGCTCCCATAATCTGTGTTTTTTAAGTATGAACGTAGCACCTATGTCCAGCCTGTGATATGGCGGGAAACGGCTGGAGTTTCTGTCAGGATAATAAGGCGTCGTTATTCCGCCTACAGTGTATTTACCGGAAGCGTAGGTCACTGCATTGCCAGTATTGTATACCCATGTAGCAGATATATTGATGCGGGGAGTGATATCCCATATTACGACTACTGATACATTGTGCGTTTGGTCATACTTGGCAGGATACCAGCTGTCGTTGTTTATTTCTGTAAATTTCAGTTCGGTGCGAGAGAGTGTATAACTGACCCAGCCGGTCAGTTTGCCTGTACGTTTTTTCAGAAAAAATTCACCACCATAAGCGCGGCCGTTGCCATATACCAGTTGATTCTCTACCGTTTCATTGGCTACCAGTTGCGCACCATTCACATAGTCTATCTGGTTCTGCATCCATTTATAGTATCCCTCTATGCTCATTTCAAACATATTGTTCAGGAAATTATAAAAATACCCTACCGATCCCTGGTCAGCTATCTCGGGGCGAATATTATTGGTCGACATGATCCACCTGTCTGTAGGTAGGGTCACGGTCGTATTAGAGAGCAGGTGAATATCCTGAGTGTTTCGAGAATAGGCAGCCTTGAAGGACATGTTCTTAGCAAAATTATAACTCAGCGAGAACCTTGGCTCAGGGTTTATGTAGGTCTTGCCCAGATGCCCCAGCGCCAGACCGAAGGTATCTGTCACAGTACTGGACGGGAATGTAAACTGCTCACCCGGGCCTGCTACACTAAAGGATGACAATCGAAGGCCGTAATTAAGGTTTACTTTATTCCAAAGAGTCACTTCATGCTGGGCATAGAGGGCATTCTCCCAGCCATAGTCACGTGTCACAGCGAAGGATGGGAGAAAACTATTGTTGTTTGAGGTAATATCACCTGGTACCACAGATTTAAAAGTTGTCTGTGCACCAAACTTGATCTTATTATTCACGCCGAGGTAATATTCCAGGTCTTCCTTCAGTCCATAGTCCTGAATGATGGAGGTGATATTGATATTTAGTCCGCTACCGTCGAGGCTGATCTTCCAAGAGAAATCGTTGTAAATAAAAGCAAGGTTGGAGAAAAGCCTGTCATTAATGACGTGGTTCCATCTGGCAGTGGCAGTAGCATTACCATAACTAATTCCGAATGTGTTGCTGATAGATATGACATCCCTGCCGAAATACCCTGATGCGAATATCCTGTCTTTGTCACTTATACGATAGCTGGCCTTTGCATTTATGTCGTAAAAATAAAGCTGGTCTTTATTGATGTTCGTATCCTTGCTCAGTTTTAGAAAAAGATCTNNAGATCTGCATATGTGCGGCGCGCTGTGATGAGAAAAGAACCTTTGTCCGGTACTATCGGCCCTTCGATATAGATGCGCGAGGCTATCAATCCAATACCACCGCCTACAGAGTATTGTTTGTCATTGCCGTCTTTCATTTTGATGTCAAGTACTGATGCGAGCCTGTTGCCATATTCAGCAGGCATATTCCCTTTGTAGAGTGTAGCATCTTTCACTGCATCGCTATTGAATGTCGAAAAGAAACCAAGAAGGTGGGATGCGTTGTATACCAAAGCCTCATCGAGCAGGATCAGGTTCTGGTCAGAGTTGCCGCCCCGTACGTAGAAGCCGCTGTTGCCATCACCGGCACTTTTGACACCTGGCAGGAGTTGGATTGTCTTCAGTAGATCTTTTTCTCCAAATATGACCGGTATCTTGGAGAGCTCATGAATATCCAGCTTTGTAGCACTCATCTGCGCCTCTTTGACATTCTCATCGCCCTTTTGGGCAGAGATCACCACTTGTTTCATCTCGACCGATTCGGGCATTAGGTTGATATTGACAGTGTGACTTGAGTCGAGAATGACTTCCAACGAAAATTCGTTGTATCCTACATAGTGTGCTTTAAGAGTATATTTTCCTTTGGGCACGGTTAGTGAATAGAAGCCGTACGAATTAGCTGATGCACCTGTATTGGGTATTTCCTTGATAAAGACAGTAGCCCCTATTAGTTCCTCTCCTGTTTTGGCATCTCGCACAGAGCCGTTTACAGTGACCTTGCTCTGCGAAAACACAGGAACAAAGATGGTAAGGGCAATAAAGGTTAAAAAGGGCTTAAGTAGGCGCATGTTAGGTAGTAAAACACAAATAAGCCTATTTGTTTTGTTTTGGAGCATTAAATTTTTGTAAAAAAGCTAAAATTGTCACCGAAACGCTAAAAAAGAGACTTTATTGCCACCGAAGATAAGATATAAGTTCTCCTTTTTTTCGTTTCTTAGATGAAGTGAAGTATCGGAGCCTCCATATTCTTTTCTTTTTGTCCATAGTGGCAACCTTCGCTCATGCTCAGCAGGGTTTTTCTTTTGATACATTATTTGCACGTCATTCCGCCTCATTTGATTCTGTCATCAGTCATAAGGAGGACTATCGACTACAGATACTATATACACGCATAGACAGAGATGAAAATAATGCTCCCCACCTGACCACATACAGTTATGATGCGGACAAATACTACTACTACTGCGCCAGCATGGTCAAATTACCCGCCTGTGTGCTGACACTGGAAAAGATCAATAATCTGACCAGGTACCGGGTTGACATGCTCGACTCACTGGGGATTGACAGCATTGGATGCACGGAGCTGAACCCCAAAAGCCTGATGCTCGGCACACCATACTCCTGCCTGGGCCACTATATCAAAGAGATGCTGATGCTAAGCAATAACCACGCGTTTAATCCGGTGTACGATTTCCTCGGGCAGCAATATTTTCAGGACCGACTACATGAGGTTGGCTGCGGCTCTGCCGTGATCAGCAATCGTTTTGCTAATTGCGACACAAACATGAACCGTCTCTGCGATCCTGTATCTATCTATGATAGGCATTCGCATGAATTGAAGTATTCTCAACCATGTATCATTAATGAAAGGCGCCAATTTTACAATGGTGACCTCAACCCACAGGTAGGTATCGGATATATAGGTGGGGCAAATCAACTCATCAACCTGCCCAAAGATTTTCGATTTGCGAATTACATTGCATTAAGTGATCTGCATAAGTTGCTCACCAAAATCATTTTTCCCGAGACTCAATTGCCATCAGAAAAACTAAACCTAACCCGCCGAGACTATCAGTACCTTTATAAATGCATGGGAATGTTTCCGCGTGAATCTGCCTATCCGAAACTGGACTCGGTGCAATATCCGGATATGTATATGAAGTACTTTATGGGTGAAGACAGCGGGGTTTATACGATGCCAGACAATATCCGAATATTCAATAAGGTCGGCCAGGCCTATGGCTTTATGACCGATTGCAGCTATGTAGTGGATACGCTGAATAAGGTTGAATTCTTCCTTTCCTGTTCCATGTACCTCAATGCAGACGGCATCCTGAATGATGGTATCTATGAATACGACCAGACAGGCTATCCGTTTTTTCATAATCTCTTTAATGCAGTGTATGATGAGGAGCTAATGCGTCACAAAAAGTATTTGCCAAAGCTACAGCTTCCGGATTTCTCAGATACACTCCTCGTCAAACCTCAGCCACCGGCATGGCTGCATGTGGACAGCACGAAGTCTATGCCGGAGATCGAATCTATTCTATGTGGTTTAGCAGATTCTATGTGGCAGGACAGGAAGCTGTTTATCAATTATGACAATCCTACTTCTGATGAGATATTCTACCGCAATCTCGCTATAGCGCTCAGGATGAAAGCATCTCTCGATTATCATTTTGATGCATTGAAGCAGAAAAATATTTCCATTGTCACTTCGGATGATAAGAGGTTGCGTGTTTTCTCCTGGGACAAAGATTCCNNTCCGATGGAAAGATAAATTTGAGAAAGCCTGCTGATTTCAAGGAGAATAAGCTTTTGCCGAAGATGATTTATAATAAAGTTTACCAGGTGAATGCTGCATCCGGATCAATTTACTTGCTGTCGGGGCAAACCTCTCAGGCTACAGGCGCGGCAGAGTACCTGCAGGCATACGGACTGATGAATGGCAAACCTGATAAGCTTAAAATATTCAACTATAACAAAGAGCTCTATTCAGACCTGCTCGTCGAGAAGCATACCGGAAAGGAACACTTAAGCTATGATGCCAAACATCGGACGATTAAATTCCCAATGGTCATAAAGACAGGCAAAAAGTTCAGAACCTGGAGGGTCAAACTCAAATTTGACGGTCACGTCTTCAAATAGAAATATTTGTCGTCGGGAGAGGGCCCGACCTGCCACTGGCTGTTCACTGAGGATTTCTACCGTGGTTTGATTTTTTCTACCATCGTTCGATTTTTCTTTTATATTTACCCTCCTCAAAAAAATCTCATATATAATGAACGATTACACCAGATTATTCGACCTGATCTACTACCAGCAGTCACAGTTTCCGCAGCATGATGCTTTTTGCAGAAAAGAAAACGGCACATGGATAAAATACTCAACGGCGGACTGTATCGAGAAGATCAACCAGGTGAGCAAAGCACTCATTAAACTGGGTGTGAAACCCGATGACAAGATAGCTGTGGTATCGTCTAACCGCCCCGAGTGGAATATACTCGATCTGGGTGTACTGCAGACAGGAGCTGTGCTGGTGCCGATCTATCCGACCATCAGCGAGGAGGAATATCATTTTATATTCAATGATGCAGAGATCAAATATGCTTTCGTAGGTGATGCAGGTCTGTTTCAGAAGATCACTAATATAAAGACCACTACACCATCACTGCAGGATATATATAGTTTCGACAATGTACCAAACTGCAAGCATTTCAGCGATTTCCTGACTACAGGAGCGGATGTAGATAATGCAGAGCTGGAAAAATGGAAAGCTGCGGTGAAACCTGAGCAACTCGCCACCATTATATATACATCTGGTACTACCGGCAATCCAAAAGGCGTGATGCTTTCACACAATAATGTGGTGAGCAATATCAAAGCCGTGAAGCCAATACTTCCATTGGACCACACGATGAAAGTGCTTAGCTTTTTGCCGCTCTGCCATATTTTTGAGCGTATGGTGGTATTTGTTTACATCGCGAACGGTGTATCAATATACTATGCTGAGAGCCTTGATCTCATAGCTGACAATCTCAAAGAAGTAAAACCAGACTTCTTTACATCGGTGCCACGCCTGCTCGAGAAAGTATATATGAAGCTCGAAGCAGCATCTGCTAATCTCGAAGGGATCAAAAAGACCATCTATGGAGCGGCGTTGAATTTCGCAAGCAACTATGACATCAATAAAAAGTATGGCATCATCGATAACTTCCTCTACAAGAATGTATATGACAAGCTTATTTTCTCCAAGTGGCGCGAGGCGCTGGGGGGCAATGTAAAAGGTATCTGTACAGGTGCTGCCAAACTCAATCCGAAACTGGCAAGGGTCTTTACAGCCGCAGGTATCATCATCAGCGAGGGCTACGGGCAGACTGAATCATCTCCGGTCATCTCTGTTAATCCTTTTGATAGAGAGCATATCAAGTTTGGTACTGTAGGCCATGTGATAGAAGGTGTGGAGGTGAGACTGGACCATCGTGAAGGTATGGGTGAAGGTGAAGGCGAGATACTCTGCAAAGGCCCCAATGTGATGATGGGTTACTACAAGCGCCCCGACATTACGGCTCAGACTGTGAAAGACGGTTGGCTCTATACAGGTGATGTAGCAAAATTCGTGAAGTATAAAGGTAAGGACTATATCCAGATCACTGACCGTGTGAAGGAAATATTCAAGACATCCGGCGGTAAATACGTAGCGCCACTGTCTATCGAGAGCAAAATGAAAGAGATACCATATATCGAACAGATGCTTGTGATAGGGGAAAACAGAAACTATGTCTCTGCGCTTATCGTACCTAATTTTCCGAGCCTCAAAGAGTGGTGCAAAGCACATAATGTCTCTGCCACGACTAACGAGGAAATAGTAAAGTCGGTCGAAGTAAATAAAATGCTCCAGGGAGAGATCAATGAGAAAAACAAAAGCTTTGGTAACTGGGAAACCATCAAACGCTTCGATCTCCTGCCTAATGAGTGGACAATAGAAGGCGGCGAACTCACACCGACTACTAAGGTAAAACGCAAAGTGGTCATGGAAAAATATAAGGACCAGATCGAAAGCCTCTATAGTGGAGTGAACACAGGAATTAAAAACTAATAGAGAGTTCTTACGCCGAGGTTGGTCGTATGACCAACAAGTAACAACCAACAATGGAGCAACTATTAAACTATATAGATGGCAGGCTTCAAAAGCCATTATCTGACCAATGGCTTGACAACTATGAACCTGCTACAGGCAAAGTTTATTCTCATATCCCGGATTCTGATTCTGCAGATGTGGAACAAGCCACACAGGCCGCACAGGCTGCTTTCGCCTCATGGAGTAATGCGCCTCTGGAAGAGAGAATGCTGCTGCTGCTAAAGATCGCAGATGGCATAGAGACGAGGATGGATGAGTTCGTCGCGGCAGAGTCCAGGGACAATGGTAAGACGCTCAAACTCGCACGGGCTATGGACATCCCACGAGCCATTTCCAATTTTCGTTTTTATGCATCAGCCTTGCAGCACTTTGCATCGGAGTCACATCAGATGCCGGGAGTGGGTATCAACTATACCCTGCGCCAGCCTATCGGAGTGGTCGGTTGCATTTCCCCATGGAATCTTCCCATTTATCTTTTTACATGGAAAATTGCTCCCGCACTTGCTACCGGTAATTGTGTGGTCGCTAAGCCAAGCGAGATCACACCCTATACTTCGTATTTGCTATCGCAGGTTTGTATTGAGGCCGGTTTACCGAAAGGAGTGCTGAACATAGTGCATGGCCTCGGTGGCAAAGTAGGCCAGGCTATAGTCGAGCACCCTGAGATCAAGGCTATATCCTTCACAGGCGGTACTGAGACCGGCAAACGTATTGCCGCCACCGCTGCTCCGATGTTTAAAAAACTTTCTCTGGAACTAGGAGGGAAGAATCCTACTATTGTTTTTGCGGATTGTGATTTCGAAGAGACTGTAAAGCAGGTTGTCAATTCTGCTTTTAGCAATCAGGGAGAGATATGCCTCTGCGGTTCGCGTATTTTTATAGAGAGCAGTTTGTATGAGAAATTCAAAAAAGCTTTTGTCGAAAAAGTAAAAGCACTCAAGGTCGGTGACCCGAATAATGCCGATACAAATCTTGGGGCGATAGTTTCTCTGGCGCATAAACAAAAAATACTTTCTTATATCAAGCTTGCTAAAGAAGAAGGGGGCACTATACTCACCGGGGGCAATGAAGTGAAAGGTAGTGGTAGATGTGCAGACGGATATTTCATTGAGCCGACAGTGATAGAAGGACTCGACTATCTCTGCCGTACCAATCAGGAAGAGATATTCGGACCTGTCGTCACGCTCACACCATTTGATACGGAAGAAGAAGTTTTGACGATGGCAAACTCTGTGAAGTATGGCCTCGCCTCATCTGTCTGGACAAATGACCTCAAACGTGCTCATCGTGTAGCAGAAAAAATAGAAGCAGGCATAGTCTGGATCAACTGCTGGCTGCTGCGTGACCTGCGTACGCCTTTCGGTGGTGTCAAGGCATCAGGTGTGGGCCGCGAAGGTGGCTGGGAAGCGATGCGCTTTTTCACTGAAGCGAAAAATGTTTGTATAAAATATTAGGGCTGTTTATTCCCCTTAATCAAAGGGGGTTGGGGGATTTGTATTTCATTAGCATATTAGCACATCAAATAATTAGCACATTATGAGTAACCTTCCAAAACCAATGGGGCTATATCCGATGACGAGAAAAGCCGGCGGACTGATCTTCTTGAGCGGCATGGGCCCGCGTGAAGCAGGTACTGACAATATACCAGGATTGGAAATGGATAAGTATGCCAACTATAAAAGTTTCGACTTTGAAGCCCAGGTGCACTCTGTTTTTAAAAATGTAAAGATAGCCCTCGAAGAAGCGGGTAGCAGTTGGGATAAGATAGTCGACGTCACAGTTTTCTTAGTAGACATGAAGCGTGACTTCCAAACCTTCAATCGTATCTATGCAGAATACTTTAAGAGCAATCAGCCATGTCGTACTACAGTAGAAATAAATGCGCTTCCTTCACCGATCGCGATTGAGCTGAAGGTAATAGCAGAAGTTTAGTTGGCGGTTGACAGGTGGCAGTTGTTTGGAAACAGCCATACTGAGGTTATTACTTCAAAGAAAAGATTTGTATTCCAGCCACCAGTCAACTGACACCAGCAACCTCTATTACGGATCCACATCTACACTGATCCATACGCTTTTGAGTTCTTTCTCACCACGCAACATATCAAGGTTTTCTTTGATCACCTTTTTGCGAGTTTGAAGGTCGGGAGTATTGATATCTNNATAATTCTTTCTCACCACGCAGCATGTCGAGATTTTCCTTGATCACTTTTTTGAAAGTTTGCAGGTCTGGAGTATTGATATCGGTCTTGATGAGGATGTCACGCAGATAGAGATTCCTAACCCTTGATATGAGTGGTACAGTAGGTCCGAGTAATTCACCGACTTTGCTTTTCCGGATATGATTAGCGAGATAAAGGGCCGCTTTTTCAACCAAGAGGACATCTTTATGCCTGAGCGTGATCTGCACCATACGCGAGAATGGTGGATAGTTGAAACGATTTCTCTCCAGCATCTCACTTTTGTA
>PLSN01000334.1 GCA_003165135.1 Bacteroidota bacterium | reverse complement strand
TCTATTGATATATAGCAAATGGGTATTTGACTCGGTGATCTTCGGGCCGGTCAAGGGAGATTTTATCACCTACCGTATACTGTGCCATCTCAGCAATATCATCCGCCCTGCACTTTGCAATATCTCCCCGCTGCTCTGTCCTGACAAAGGCCTCTGCCCCGAGGGACTTAGCATTAAATTTCTGAACACAGAACTATTCGGTCAGTTCATCACACAGATACAGATATGTTTTGTACTGGGTTTTGTGGCCGCGTTCCCATACATTCTTTGGGAGATCTGGCGTTTCATCCGCCCGGCACTCAGTGAGACTGAAGCAAAAAAATCCAGTAGGATCATCCTCTTCAGTTCATTCTTTTTCTTCACAGGAGTGGCATTCGCATATTTTGTCATCATCCCATTCTCATTGAACTTCGCATCCGGATATGCCATCAGCAGCCAGATCAACAACTTTTTTACCCTCGATAATTATATCGGCTTCGTGACCATGATGATGCTGGGTTGTGGTATCGTGTTTGAGTTGCCGATGGTCATATACTTCCTCGCTAAAATGGGCATCATCACTGCTAAATTCATGCGTACCTATAGAAGACATGCTATCGTAGTGATACTGATACTGGCTGCTGTGATCACGCCATCGCCCGATATGTTTACGATGACGATAGTAGCGATACCGATATATTTCTTGTACGAGTTGAGTATCATCGTTGCAGCACGTGTCAATCCAAGCGGAAAAACTCTTTTGTAAAAACATATAAATCCATCATTATGAAACTGGTCATAGGCGGCGATCACGCCGGATTCGATCTCAAAACTGAATTGCTCACCTATCTGCTGGAGAAAGGCTACGAGGTCGATGACCTGGGCTGCTACTCTGCTGAGTCTGTCGACTATCCCGACTTCGCGCACCCTGTCGCCAAACAGGTAGAGACCGGCAAGGCTGATCTCGGCATCCTGATATGCGGCTCTGCCAATGGTGTAGCGATGGCCGCCAATAAGCATGAAAAAATTCGCGCTGCGATAGCATGGAAAAAAGAACTCGCAGAACTGGCACGTTCGCACAATGACGCGAACATCATCTGTCTGCCTGCGCGCTATATCAGTGTCAATGAAGCGAAAGAAATAGTCGATGCATTTTTGGATACGCCGTTCGAAGGTGGACGCCATCAGAGAAGGGTCGAAAAGATAGCCTGCTAGACCAGTTGGCTGTTGACAGTTGGCAGGAATACAAAGAAGAAAATAACAGTGGCAAAGAAAGTAAAGGACAAAATGGTTTTTGACAGAAAGGACCTTAGCAATGAGGAGCTGATCCGTTTGTATAAATTAATACTCAAACCTCGTGTGATCGAGGAGCGTATGCTCAAACTGCTCCGTCAGGGACGGGTGAGCAAATGGTTCTCAGGGATTGGCCAGGAGGCAATATCAGTGGGCGTCACAGCAGCACTGGATAAAGATGAATATGTCTGTCCGCTGCATAGAAATGTCGGGGTTTTCACCACACGTGATTGTGATCTGCAGCAATTATTTGAACAGTTTCAGGGCAAGCAAAATGGTTTCTCTCAGGGGCGTGAACGCAGTTTCCACTTTGGCACCAATGCACATCATATAGTGGGAATGATCTCTCACCTTGGGCCTCAGCTATGCCTGGGAGATGGCATCGCACTTGCCTCAAAACTAAAAGGAGAGAAGAAGATCACCGTGGCATTCACAGGAGATGGAGGTACGAGCGAAGGTGACTTTCATGAGGCCTGCAATATCGCCGCTGTATGGGATCTGCCGGTCATTATTTTGATAGAGAATAACGGCTATGGACTGTCGACCCCGACCAATGAACAGTTCCGCTGCGCACAGCTCGCAGACCGTGCTATCGGCTACGGCATGAAGGGCATGACCATAGATGGCAATAACATCCTCGAAGTATATCATACGATCAAAAAACTAGCTGCAGAGATGCGAGCGAAACCTCACCCCGTGCTGCTGGAGTGTATGACATTTCGTATGCGTGGGCATGAAGAAGCAAGTGGTGTGAAGTATGTGCCGAAAGAGCTCTTTGAGATATGGGAGAAAAAAGACCCTGTGATGAACTATGAGAACTGGCTCATAGATAGTGGAGTCATCTCGCCTGACTATCCGGATATGCTCCGCGAAGATTTTGATGCAGAGGTACGCACGGCATTTGACGCGGCAGATAAGCAACCCGAAGTGATACCGAATACACTTAAAGAGGAAACGGAAGTCTATAAACCCTATGAAGCGACTGTTTCTCCTTCCCCTTCGGGGAAGGCCGGGATGGGGACAAAAAGATTTGTCGATGCGGTCTCCGATGGCCTGCGTCAGAGCATGCAGAAATATGATGACCTCGTGATCATGGGGCAGGATGTAGCAGAGTATGGCGGCGTGTTTAAGATCACCGATGGATTTGTGGCGGAGTTTGGTAAGGAACGTGTGCGCAATACTCCTATCTGCGAGAGTGGTGTGCTGAGTGCGGCGCTGGGCCTGAGTGTGAAAGGTGTGAAGAGCGTCGTCGAGATGCAGTTCGCGGACTTCGTGAGTACGGGCTTTAATCCGATAGTCAATAATCTCGCCAAGTCCTACTGGCGCTGGGGGCAGAATGCCGATGTGGTAGTGCGTATGCCCACGGGCGCGGGAGTCGGCGCGGGGCCATTCCACTCGCAGAGCANNGTAAAGGTGGTCTATCCATCCAATCCAGTTGATGCCAAGGGCCTGCTGTGCGAAGCGATCAATGACCCGAACCCGGTCATGTACTTCGAGCATAAATTTCTCTACCGTAGTGTGGAGAGCGATGTGCCAAATGAATATTATATTGTGCCTATCGGCAAAGCTGCCCTAGCGCAGGAGGGTGATGAGGTAAGCATCATTACTTACGGCCTCGGTGTACACTGGGCGCTGGAAGCAGTGAAAGAGTCAGGCATCTCTGCTGATATCCTTGACTTGAGAACGCTACTACCATATGATAAAGACGCCATCGAAGCTACCGTCCACAAGACCGGCAAGGCCATCATCCTGCATGAGGATACACTCGT
>PLSN01000216.1 GCA_003165135.1 Bacteroidota bacterium | reverse complement strand
TTCGACCTATTATGTGGCAAGCTTTAAGCTTGCATAAGCTGGAAGCTTAAATCATTTTAGGTCTAAGGTGAAACCTTAGACCAGCGACTGGCCTTTTTCACCACCTGATCAGTGCACTGGCCCAGACGAAGCCGCTGCCAAATGCTGCGAGGCAGATCAGGTCGCCGTCTTTCACTCTGCCGTCCTGCCATGCTTCTGTCAGCGCGATAGGTATCGAGGCAGCAGTAGTGTTGCCATACTTATGGATGTTTGATACGACCTTGCTATCCGGCAGGTTAAATTCTTTCTGTACAGCGGCTGTGATGCGTGCATTGGCCTGATGGGGTATAAGCAGGTCGAGGTCCTTGTCTTCATAATTATTGGCATGCAGCGCCTCTCTGATCACCTCCGGGAAATATTTCACTGCATGAGCGAATACCATCTTACCATTCATCGTTGGCAGGAGGTCGCCGTTGTCTATCATCTCATGTGTCACGCGATTTTTCAGCCTGCTGCCGGGATGCTGTAGTGACAGGTCCGTCGCAAAGCTACCATCGGCATGCAGGTGAGTAGAGAGTATGCCTTTGCCGGGTTCATCATGCGACTCCACTATACAGGCCCCGGCACCATCGCCAAATATGACTGCCATATTGCGGCCACGGTCGCTGATCTCCATCACATTGGACTGAACCTCAGAGCCGATCACGAGTATGGTGCGCGCGAATCCTGTCTTGATAAACTGGTCAGCAACAGACAGCGCATATATGAAGCCGCCGCATTGTTGCCTGACGTCGATGCAGGGTATATGCCCGAGGCCGAGCTTGGCCTGTACGAGTACTCCGCATCCGGGGAAGTTATAATCAGGGCTCAGTGTAGCAAAGACGACCATGTCGATGTCAGCGGCTTTCTTGCCGGCGCGCTGCATGGCTATCTCAGCGGCACGCTTGCCCATCTCAGATACGGTGTCTTCGCCTTCTTTAAAAAACCGTCTCTCTTTGATACCTGTGCGCTCGATGATCCACTCATCAGTTGTATCCATCATGCGCGAGAGGTCTGCATTGGTCACGACCTCCTCCGGCACATAGAAGCCGAGGCCTGTTATTTTGCTGTGGTGCATCAGATTACTGTTGCGTCAAGTATTGGTTTGGCGTCTTGGTGAATTCCTCTTTGCATCCTGTGCTGCAGAATCCATAAGCCTTGCCCTGATACATAGCAGTATCTCCTATTTCGCCCTGCTTGAGGGTCATGCCGCAGACAGGGTCAGTTTTGATAGCCAATGACGTCACTGGTATATCAATGACTTTTTTCGGAGCCGGAGCGAGGCTTTTGGTCTCACCTTTGAAAGTATTGCCGCATGAGCTGAGGACCAAGCCTGTCAGGCCGATAAATAGTATTTGTGAGAATTTCATGTATTGATTTTTATAAGCCAAAGTTATGACAAAATAATCGTGTTAAGAATGAATATTTTTTACAGCATATATGCTAAATAAAAAAGCCCTTCGACGGATCAAAGGGCTCTTTTATCATATCGATAATGTGAATCATAATCTCTTGAGATAGACATCTTTGATCTGAGTAGAACCACGGGTCAGCTTGACAGCAAAGGTCTGTTTGTCTAAAATTTTCCCTACTGCAGGATATTCCAAAAATCTTTTCATCAATATTTTTTTCAACTCAGGATTGGTGATCTTATTGATGTTCACAGATATGATCTGGCATTGGTCGGATATCTGGTCTTTGATCAGTTTGTAGTAATCTATCAGCATCTGCTCGTCTTTAGCCACAGGGTGGTACTGATAGGTCTCCGGGTCCATTTCTATGCCGACATTTGGCTGTTGTTTTGCCCAGTCATCAAACTGCATCTTGACGTCACGTAGTGGTAGGAGGATTTTCATATTAGCATCTAATGCTTTTGCCAGATTGGCTTGATCTGTTTCACTGAATAATAACTTGGCGCTGTCCAGGTCCAGATTCATAAATTTATCAAGCGCATAATATTTTTTGCCTTGATTGAGGTTGCCTGCTTTGTCATATATCCTTGCAGCGAGGCCATAGTTCATCACATTGACATTCTCAGTAGCGAGTTTTTCGATAGCATCTGTGTTGGCTGTTTTGGTGTATGCTTCTACCATTTTGATATATATGTTTTGTGCTTCGCTTTCCTGACCCAGGCTGTAGAACATATCCGCACATTTACGCATTCCTTCGGTGTTCTCACCTGCAGAGTATGCATCGTATGCCTTGGCATATTGCTTAGAGTCCCATGCGAGGTCACCTGCTTTTTTGAACAAGCCTGCACGTTTGTATAGGTCGAATGCAGGGGTGACGCCCTCAGGTCCCTTCTTCTCATAGTCACGTGCTATCTTGATCACAGATGGTGTATCCACTCCTCTGAAATAATAATCTATTGCCTTAGGGTAGTATTTTTCACCTCGCTCATAAAATTTATCGGCGATAGCAGATGCACCTTCTTTGGCTTTGCCGGCCTTGCCATAGTCTTTCATAGCTTTGTCCAGCAGTTTTGATTCCTGTTTTTCATCACCCATGGCCTGATCAAGATATGCTTCAGCTACTTTGCGATATCCTTCTGATTTACCTTCTTTATCACACTGGCCAAATTTGCTCTCTGCGTGAGAGAGATCACCGTCTTCGAGAAAAGCATCGCCGAGGAGCTGATTGATGGCTTGCGTCTTGAGGCCACCTTTCTGAAACAACTCAGTAGCTTTTTGGATCTCTTCGCCTTTCTTGGAGGCATCCTTTATTTTGAAAGCTTCTTTGAGCTTTTCTTTGCCCTTTTCGATGTCTTTATTCTGGGCAGATAGCTGGACTGATGCGAGAAGGATAAAACAACAGCACCATATCGAAGTAAACTTGATATTCATAACTCTTTAGATTTATTGTACCAATCTAAAGAGATTATTTATAAATCATAAAAATAATCTTTAAAAAAATTACCAAGCGCGAATAAAACTGTCTATACGATGAAACAGATAGGGGAATTTTATCTGTTCTTTAGGTCTTTTGACCTTCTATTCGATCGAATCTGTGGCCATGTAGTTCGTTCAGATGATGTTTTATAAATTTCAAGCCGTTCATCAAGCACTTTTTTGTGCTTTTTAGAAAGAGTTGCTTTATGTGAAGCAGCCATATCGCGAAGATTTTTTGAAGAATTGTCTTTCATTATTAATTATCAATTATTCATTGTTAATTAAATCTACATACTCCGCCTATATTGGCCACCTACCTCATATAGCGCATTGGTGATCTGGCCCAGAGAGCAGTGTTTGACGGTTTCCATCAGCTCGGCAAAAAGGTTGCCGTTGTTTACTGCCACATGCTGGAGTTTTTTCAGCGCAGCAGCTGATGTGCCTGAATGGCGTGCCTTAAAGGCATTAAGCGCAGTGATCTGGTATTCTTTTTCATCAGTAGTCGAGCGGATGACCTCACTTGGGATGATGGTCGGAGAGCCATTCTTGCTCAGGAAAGTATTGACCCCTACTATCGGAAACTCGCCTGTATGCTTCTGATGCTCGTAGTAGAGGGATTCTTCCTGTATCTTATTGCGCTGGTACATACGCTCCATAGCACCGAGTACACCGCCACGGTCAGAGAGCCGCTTAAACTCAGTCAGTACGGCCTCTTCCACCAGATCAGTGAGCTCCTCTATCAGGAATGAGCCCTGATTGGGGTTTTCGTTTTTAGCAGTGCCCAATTCACGGTTTATGATGAGCTGTATGGCCATAGCACGTCTCACACTCTCCTCTGTAGGAGTAGTGATAGCCTCATCATAGGCATTGGTGTGAAGTGAGTTGCAGTTGTCATATATCGCATACAGTGCCTGTAGCGTGGTACGGATGTCATTAAAGTCTATCTCCTGTGCATGCAGGCTGCGGCCTGATGTCTGGATATGATATTTCAGTTTTTGCGAACGGTCATTGCCTTTGTATTTGTATTTGATGGCTTTGGCCCAGATGCGTCGTGCTACGCGGCCTATTACTGAGTACTCAGGATCCATGCCATTGCTGAAAAAGAAAGACAGGTTAGGCGCGAAGTCATCGATATTCATTCCTCGACTCAGGTAATACTCTACAAAGGTAAAACCATTAGACAAGGTAAAAGCCAGCTGCGTGATCGGATTGGCTCCTGCCTCTGCGATGTGGTAGCCGGAGATAGAGACAGAGTAGAAATTGCGAACTTTATTATGGATAAAATACTCCTGCACATCTCCCATCATCTTCAGCGCAAACTCAGTGGAGAAGATGCAGGTATTCTGTGCCTGGTCTTCTTT
>PLSN01000429.1 GCA_003165135.1 Bacteroidota bacterium | reverse complement strand
AAGGGCTAACCCATAAAGTAGAAGAATTAGGAATTGTCATGGTGTTTAATGGGATAGTTGAGAACAATACTCATCGTCCCATTAATATAGACGATTGTAGAGGATTTGTATTGGTGGATGAAATCGCACCCTTTATGTTCATCAATAACTCTGATTATAAATCCGCCCAACTTTTCACAATAGTACACGAATTGGCACATATTTGGACTGGTCATAGTGCAGGATTTGATTTCAGAAAGTTACAACCTGCAAATGACCCTATAGAGCAGCTTTGTGATAAAATAGCTGCTGAATTTCTCGTGCCAATCAAAAGTTTTAATGAAACATGGTTGGAGAAGCCTGAGATTTTATATGCCGCGCGTAGATTCAAGGTAAGTGAAATAGTTATAGCGCGTAGAGCACTAGATACTGGGAAAATAACTCGCAAGCAATTTTTCGATTTTTATGATGAATACTCCAATCGCGAGATATCTAAGAAGGACAACCAAAGCTCTGGTGGAGATTTCTATGCCACTACAACTAAGAGATTAAGTTTAACATTTGCAGCACACGTTAATAATGCGGTAAAATCCGGGAAACTGCTGTATAGAGATGCATATAAACTAACAAGTCTTAAAGGGGACACGTATCAGACATTCTTCACTAAACACTTTTCAAATTGATGCCTGTTTACGTGGTAGATACAAATTTCTTTATTCAGGCTCATAGGGCAATATACCCTTTGGATGTCGCTGCTAGTTTTTGGAACAAGATACGTCAACTCGCTCATGCAGGGACTATTATCAGTATAGATAAGGTAAAGGATGAAATTTATGATCATCAAGATGTCCTTCAACAGTGGTGCGGGAACAATTTGCCTGCCAACTTTTTTAAGGATTCGACACCTACCTTACCCGAATATTCCCGAGTGACATCTTGGGCTGTATCTCGTAATACTCAGTATCTACCAAAAGCTATAAATGAATTTTTGGAAGCTGATAGGGCGGATGCTTTTATCGTTGGCTATGTTTTAGCTGATGTGGCCAATCGAACGATTGTTACTTATGAGGTTAGTGCGCCTATGTCGAAGAATAATATTAAAATACCTGACGTCTGCACTGCACACAGCATCCCATATGTCAATACTATTGAAATGTTGAGACAATTAGGTGAAACTTTTTAGTGTATGGAACTTGATCAAAGCTTTCCTGTGTCTTCGATAAAATAGATTATCCTTCGCCTCTTCGCGTGTTCATAATCTGAATCTAAAGGGTCAGTGTGGTTTTTTACCCTTTTCTTTCTCCCACCACTCCATTTCTCCCCAAGCAGATGTTAAAGATACGGGCAGGGAATCATGGTGCGTATGCTGGCGGGGATTGCTTCAGCTTTATCTTGTTTATTTTATACATTATCGAAAAGCTTCGCAATGACGGAGTATTTTTTTGCTATCGATGCTATCACGAAATAGGGTGAAAATCCCTTTTTATAGGACGCAAAACCTGCGGGGCCAGTGTTTCTGCGGACCGGGCCTTGCATGGATAGGTTTATTTTGCTATATTTGTGTTTATATTGCTAATTTTGTTCTTTGGTTTTATTCCACCCTCGTCCCCATACAGCGGGGGATAAATACACCGAGAGCCGCGAAAATAAATGAACCCCTAGGTACAAATATGGATATTTAAAATGTATCATCCCGCTATCTCGCGCTCGACGAAGTACATGTCCATCGGGCCTTTGTTCTTGGCCTCGATAGGGCCACGGGGAGTACACTCAAAGGAGCCCTTGATGAGCTGGTAGGTCTGTCCTGATATATTGATACGGCCGGGTTCGCTGTTTTGCTCCATGCGTGCTGCCGTATTGACCGTATCGCCCCAGATGTCGTACTCGAACTTCTTTTGCCCTACGACTCCCGCTATGATCGGGCCCACATGCAGCCCGAAGCGAAACTCAAACGTGAGCAGTTTGTTCTCGTGGCGCATCTTGTTGAGCTTTGCGATCATGTCTCTGATATGCAGCGAGGCCCTCACCGCCACGAATGCACTGTCAGGATCGGACACAGGCAGGCCCGCAGCACAGAGGTATGCATCGCCGATGGTCTTGATCTTCTCCAGGCTGTGTTTCTCGGCCAGGCCGTCGAAGGCTGAGAATATCTCGTTCAGGAGATAGACAACCTGCTCGGGGGCAATGTGGGCGGAGAGAGTGGTGAACCCTACCAGGTCCGCCAACAGCACAGTCACGTCCGGGTGGTGGTCAGCGATGTTCGTCTCTCCCTTCTTCATCCGGTCCGCGATACGATTCGGCAGGATATTCCGCAGGAGTTGGTCCGAGCGTTCGCGCTCGGCTCGGAGTTGGTCACAGAGGCGCTTGGCGTAAACTGCGTTGCCAACACGCAGCGTCACATCCTGCAAATCAACCGGCTTGGTCAAAAAGTCATTCGCCCCGGCCGCAATGCCCATCAAGCGCTCCTTCCGCTCCGAAAGCGCAGTGACCATCAGGATCGGGATGGGCGGGGTCCGGCCTGCCTTCTTCAGCCGGCGGCAGACCTCGAAACCGTC
>PLSN01000256.1 GCA_003165135.1 Bacteroidota bacterium | reverse complement strand
CTGGAATCTCAGTGGTTTCATCTACTTTTTCTTCTTCCCTATGCAGGGTGATAGGAGGCAGGTCAGACACGATCTCGTTTTGCTCACCGATGCTATTATCATCAGGGATCATGATGTCTTTCAGCTTAGGAAGCTCCTTGGTAGAGTTGATGCCGAAATAATCGAGGAACAGCGGTGTGACTTTATAAAGTATTGGTTTGCCGACAGCGTCTTCTATCCTTCCTGCCACTTCGATCAGTTCTTTTTCGAGCAGTCTTTGTACAGAGTAATCGGAATTCACACCACGTATCGCTTCACACTCTGCTTTTGTGATAGGCCCTTTATAGGCTATGATGGCTAGTGTTTCGATAGCAGCGGTAGACAATCTTTTCTTTTCCTTTTGACCGATCAGGATGGAAACTGTTTTGTGATAAGCAGGCTTGGTAAAAAACTGATACCCCCCACCGATCACACGCAGTTCGAATGAAAAGAAATCATCCTTGTATTTGTTTTCTATCTCAGAGAGAACACCATCTAGGATATCTTCATTGATCACTGCCTCCGGCTCTAGTTTTTTGATACACTCCATCAGGTCAGCCTTAGTGACCGCGGTGTCACTGCTGAATATCAGGGATTCGATATGTTGATGAAGGTTTTCCAAATGAGACGATAGACATTAGATGTTAGACAATAGACTAATACAATTAACCATTTTCTTCAAGGGCAGCGGCTCCGCCGACGATCTCGAGGATCTCTTTGGTGATCGCCGCCTGGCGCTCTCTGTTGTATTGTATTTTCAGGCTGCGGATCAGTTCATTGGCATTGTTGGTCGCTGCGTCCATCGCCACCATACGAGCACCGTGTTCTGAGGCATTGGTATCGAGTAGGGCCTTAAAGAATTGCGTGTTCAATATCTTCGGTGCCAGCTCCTCAAGCAGGGTCTGCTTGTCAGGCTGGAATATATAGTTGTCCTTTTGCTTTGATTTTACTGCACCCACTACTTCTTTCTTCTCGACCGGTAGGAAACGCTCCGTCATCCAGTGCTGCGTAGCTGCATTGATGAACTTAGCATAGACCAGCTCCACCACATCATATTTCGTAGCGAGGAAATCCTCTGTGATCTTGGCCGATACTGCTGTAGACTGTTCGAAAGTCACGCCATTCATCAGGCTGTTGTGGTCCGTGATCAGGGTAATGTCTTTAGCTCTTTTGAAAGCATCATAGCCTTTCTTTCCGACGAACATCATTGTGATATTGCCTGCTTTGCGCTGTGCGGCATAGGTCTCATTGACCAGGCGGCTGGCGGTCTTGATCAGGTTTGAGTTGAAGCCTCCGCATAGGCCCTTGTCAGAGGTGATCAGCACGATGAGGATGTTCTTAGGCTCAAGTTTTACGTTTACTTTCAGTGAGATGTCCTCACCTTTCAGCGCGTCCATGATATTGCCGAGGATATAGTTTAGTTTTTCGGAGTAGGGACGCATCTGCACGATACGGTCCTGCGCGCGTTTCAGCTTAGACGCAGACACCAGCTTCATAGCCTTGGTGATCTGCGAAGTGGTATTGACACTAGCGATACGATTGCGTACTTCTTTGAGATTTGCCATTTCTTGATTATTGCGGTGCAAAAATAAGATTATCCCGCACTTGTCCAAAGGCAAAATCTAGCTCAAGCCGTCTAAAGGGGGCTTAAAACGATAAGGTTTGGGCTGTTAAAGTCCCCTTTAGGGCCTGCCTGCCGGTCAGGTAGGGATTTTGGGATAAATCGGCCATCTTTAGAAGAAAAAAGATATATTCCTATTTGAAAATAGCATCATATTTATGATAAATAGATTGATAAAATGGAAATAACGCTCAACCCGGTCGCAACTGTCAAAAATTCAAGAACAAGTCCCATAGATGATAACTGGGAGGAAGTGATCGCTGAGATCGAACTCGCCGCGCATATCCCCACAGAGGCTTTTGAAAACATCTCTGACTTCTCGCATCTCGAGATCATTTACTTTTTTGATAAAGTGGAAAGCAAAGACATTATATACTCAGGTAGGCCGAGAGGTAATCCTGGCTATCCCGTGGTGGGTATTTTCGGTCAAAGAAAAAAGGACAGACCAAATACCATAGGGCTTTGCACGGTGGAACTTTTGGAGCATAGCGGCAGAACTTTAAAGGTCAAATATCTGGACGCGATAGACGGTACGCCAGTACTTGACATAAAACCTGTCATTAAAGAATTCCAACCTAAAGGAGAGATCAGACAACCGCTTTGGGTAGCCGACCTGATGAAAAATTACTGGAAATAAATCATATGCATTGGACAAATTCGTCACTATAAAAACTTTCACCTATGCTACTGAGGTCGCTGTCATTCGCGGACGGCTGGAATCTGAGGGGATAGACTGCGCGGTGCAGGACGAACTAACAGTGCAGGCCAATCCCTTTTACTCCAATGCCATCGGAGGTGTGAAACTGCAAGTAAGGCAGAGTGATGTGCGAAAAGCGGTCGAGATATTGGAAGAAGGCGGTTATCTCAAAGAAACAGACTTTCTGCCCACACCACTCTATACCTCACTCGATAATGCGACTTTTAAAATTCCATTTCTCAGAAACATACGATTGGAGTTTCGATTGATGGTGATAGTGGCTGTGATGGTGACAGCAGCTATTTTAGTGTTGTGGGAAGTGCAGGGATAAAGAAATCAATCTGGTCACTCATCCCGGTAATGTTCACCGTTTGTTATCTTCCCGCATATTGCTGACATTTATCTCATGGTATCATTCACTACTACGATATTGCGCTTTGGCGAGATGGGCGAAAAGACCGGCTGGACCTATATCGAGGTGCCCGCCGAGTATGCAGAGAAGCTCAAGCCCGGCAATAAGAAATCCTTTCGCGTGCGCGGAAAGCTCGATGACTATGTGATAAAGGGTGTGGCGCTCATGCCGATGGGCGAGGGTGATTTTATCATGCCGCTCAATGCAGAGATCCGCAAGGGCATCGGTAAACGCAAAAGCGCCAAGCTCTCCGTAAAAATAGAAGTGGATGATTCTCCCATTAAACTTTCTGACGACCTGCTCGATTGTCTCGCCGACGAACCGAAAGCACTAGAATTTTTTCAAAAGCTGACACCGGGACATCAGAAATATTTCTCTAACTGGATCGAGAGCGCCAAGACCGAACCTACCAAAGCCAAGCGCATTGGGATGTCTGTGAATGCACTCGCACGCGGCCTGCATTATGGACTAATGATACGCGAGCAGAAAAAAAACAACCCCTCCTAACCTCCCCTGGAGGGTTGGGTGGTGGGGTGACTATTTGGACTTTACTGTTCCCATTCCAGCCAGTATCAATGGCTCCTCGTAATCATAGAAAGTCAGATAGATGAAAGCTGTTTTAATCGAGCCATCAGCAGCAGTGTATGTGATCTGGTATTTTTCCTCCATTGCCTCCTTACCGAAGAATGCATGGTCGGATTTATACGGACAGCAGGTGCCGATGCGCTCGTACTTCAGAGGCTTGCCATTCGCATCACGCAGCAGCTCGAGATAGGTGCGTACATTGTTAGGTCCGCTTTCAGGGCCTTTGCCGACGCGTACCGGATGCTCGGGCGTATAGCCATAGTCATCGTTGTCAGCCATTCTCGTGAGCCTCAGGATAGAATGAATGGAAGTATCGTCTGCGATTGGCCTGCGCACGCAGCCATCGACCTCTATCTGAGCATCCTTATAGCCCAGGCGGCGCGCCTTATTAAAGTCCATGCAGGCTTCGACCCTTTTTCCGATCAGGTTATACAACAGGCCGCGATAGTAGAATGCCTCCATATTGATCGTGTCATGCCTGAGCAGGTAGTTGTAGTCCGCCAATGCCCCATCGTAGTCTGTAAGGTGTTTTTTGGTCGTGCCGCGATTGAGGTATGCCTTTTTGTAGCCGGGATTAAGAAGGATGGTCTTATCAAAATCAGTCAGTGCGTCTTCATAGCGGTGTACCATAAGTTCGGCTACGCCGCGATTATACCATGCCACATATTCATCAGGCTTCAGTGCGATAGATTTATTAAAAGCATCAATGGCATCTTCCGGCTTGCCGATACGCGCGAATTCAACTCCCTGCTCGTAGTAGTTCTTTGCTTCCTGCGCACTAACGGTCGTTAGCATCAGGGCAAATAAAATAGTGGAGAATGATTTTGCCATTACAGGTTTAGTATACTCAATAAAAGCGGTGACTTTGCGTCCCTCGTCACCTGTCCTTTGTCCCTTCTCCATACGTCAAAGGAAGTTTATTATTACTTAAACTCGTAGCCGATGTCCTTTCTATAGTATTTTTTATCAAATTGGATCCGTTCTATCATATGGTTTGACTTCGCGACGGCGTCTGCAATATCCTTTCCAAATGATGTCACAGCCAGCACCCGACCGCCATTGGTCACTATATCATGCCCGGAGTTTTTAGTGCCGGAGTGAAAAACGATTGTGTCCTCTGTAGGCGCAGGAAGGCCTTTGATCACCTTGTGTTTCTCATATTCGTTCGGATAGCCGCCTGATGCCACTACCACTGTACATGCGGCACGTGGATTGAATTTGATCTGTTCGTTAGCGAGAGTGCCAATGCCCACTGCTGCGAAATGCTGTACGATGTCTGAATCAAGGCGTGGCATCACGACCTCTGTCTCCGGGTCACCCATACGGCAGTTGTACTCGATCACAAAAGGTTCTCCATTCACACGTATCAAACCAAAAAACACAAAACCTTTATACACCAATCCTTCTTTTGCAAAGCCATCTATCGTGGGCTTGATGATGCGCTCTTCGACTTTCTTTTTCAGCACATCATCGTAGAAAGGAACTGGCGACACTGCGCCCATGCCGCCTGTGTTGAGGCCTTTGTCGCCTTCGCCGATACGTTTGTAGTCTTTCGCCTCCGGCAGAATTTTATAATTCACGCCATCGGTCAAAACAAACACGGAGAACTCTATCCCCGAGAGAAACTGCTCTATCACTACGCGGCTTGATGCCTTACCAAATTTAGCATTGGCGATCATCTCGCTTAGCTCTTTTTTTGCTTCTTCTTTTGATTCGAGGATGAGTACGCCTTTGCCTGCTGCGAGGCCGTCTGCCTTGAGCACTATCGGTGCTTCCTGAGTATCTATGTATGCCAGTCCTTCGGCGAGATTGTCCGCATCAAACTCCCTGTATGCAGCTGTCGGGATATTATGCCGCATCATAAATTTCTTTGCGTAGGCTTTGCTTCCTTCGAGTTGTGCCGCTTCTTTTGACGGGCCGATGACATTAACTTTTTTGAGGCTTTCCTTTGACTGGAAATAATCATAGATGCCTGCCACCAGCGGGTCCTCAGGCCCTACTACTACCATCTCTATATTGCGTTCGGTCACGAGTTGCTCTATAAATTGAAAATCACCCACACCGATCGGCACATTGTCGCCGCATTGCGCCGTAC
>PLSN01000280.1 GCA_003165135.1 Bacteroidota bacterium | reverse complement strand
CGTTCGCTGCTGGCATCTGAGAAATTTCAAAACTCAACTGCCGACCTGCCTATCTGCCTCGGCAAATCAATTTCCAATGAGATCATAGTCGCTGACCTCGCCAAGATGCCGCACCTCCTCATGGCAGGTGCCACAGGCCAGGGTAAGTCTGTAGGTATAATCTCTATATTAGTTTCGCTTCTATATAAGAAACATCCATCGCAGCTCAAGTTCATCATGGTGGATCCGAAGAAAGTAGAGTTGAGTTTGTATGAATTACTGGAGAAACATTTTCTCGCGAAACTACCCGGCGAGGCAGATGCTATCATCACCGATACCAAGAAGGTCGTGACGACCCTCAATGCACTCTGTATAGAAATGGATCAGCGCTATGACCTGCTGAAAAAAGCACAGGTAAGAAATCTGAAAGAATACAATCACAAGTTCGTGAACCGTCAGCTCAATCCGGCTAATGGACATAAGTTCCTGCCATATATCGTGCTCGTGGTGGATGAGTTCGCTGACCTGATCATGACCGCCGGCAAAGAAGTAGAAATGCCAATCGCCCGTCTGGCGCAGCTCGCTAGAGCCATCGGTATACATCTGATACTAGCTACACAGAGACCATCGGTCAATATCATCACTGGTACGATCAAGGCAAACTTCCCCGCACGTATCGCTTTTAAAACGACATCAAAGATAGACTCACGTACGATCCTCGATACGGGCGGCTCAGAGCAACTAATAGGTCGTGGTGACATGCTTCTATCTCAGGGTAGCGACATGATACGTCTTCAGTGCGGTTTCGTAGATACGCCGGAGGTAGAGCGTGTGCGTGACTTTATAGCCAATCAGCAGGGCTATGCAGAAGCATTCCTCCTGCCGGAGTATATTGACCCGAATGACAAATCAGCCGGCGGTGATGACTTTCTCATAGATGGAGAAAAGGATGGCCTCCTCGAAGATGCTGCACGTATCATCGTACAAAACCAAATGGGCTCTACATCGCTCATTCAGCGCCGGCTCAAACTCGGATACAACCGTGCCGGCCGCCTCATGGACCAGCTCGAAGAAGCCGGTATCGTAGGTGAGAATGTAGGCAGCAAGGCACGCGAAGTAAAATTCAAAACGGAGATGGAGCTCGATCACTACCTCCAGAAAATAAAAGGCTAAATTATTCTAAAGGTTTTAAGATTAGCCGATTTACACTACACCATTTATATCTTTGGCTCCAGATATATCTTTATGAAAAAAATAATCGCGTTTGTATTTGCTTGTCTTTTATTCATAGGTGCAAAGGCACAGGACAAAGCTGTTCCGGTGACCGACGCTGAGGCTGGGGCCATATTAGAAAAAGCTGCCGCTAAATATAGCTCACTGAAGGGGCTCGAAGCTGATTTCACACTCACCACGGTCAATCCCAAACTCAAACCTGAAGATCCTGATAGCAAATATACTTCTACTAATACTGGTCAATTATATATGAAGGGTAAAGCCTTCAAACTTGCGATGAAGGGCAATGAAATATATTGTGACGGCAAGACGATCTGGTCCTATTCACAAAAGTCAAATGAAGTGCAGGTCAATGACTATGAAGAAAGTCAGGAAACCTTCTCCCCTACCAAGATATTTTCNNTAGATGTCGCAATAGATGACGCCACGAATGACCTGATCGAATCAAAAGTGTATGAAAAGTCAGGTGTGAGATACATATATACTATCAATAAACTGAATACAGCTGTCAGCCTAAATGATGTGTTTTTTGCATTTGACAGCAAGAAATATACAAATGTTAAAATTACCGATCTGAGGTAATAAAATACAATCAATATATTGTAAATCAGCTGCCTGAGAAATTAAGTTTAACACATAAAAATATATAAGATTTCCCCTATTTGGTTAAAATTCAATCGAGATTCAATTTCTTGAGGGTTTTCGCTATTTTCGCGCTACATTGAGCGCCGATATTTTCCCGTTTAGATAATGGGTATTTATCTAGCAATCAAGTCATTATTTTATTTATTATCAACCCACAATGAGGAATTTTATTTCCGGATCCTACAGATATGTGTATGCGAAGAACATTTTCTTCCTGCAAATTCTTCATGCTACATCAAATATTTAAATCAAACAGTATAAAGAAAAGACCATTAAGTATGAAAAAATTCTTACCCATTATTCTTGTATCGCTTATCTCCGGCTTTGCCTTCAGCCAAACTGCATTGCATAGTTTCGAAAGCCATTTACAACCCACAGTACAAGGCCTGACCCAAAGTCAGATCGAGCTGTATATTTCTAAAGGAAATTTCGAGCCATACAGGCTGCAGGACAAACGTACGACACTGACATTTGATAATGGGTTTGAAATAATATTGCTGTCTGCCAATGAAGCAGAAAGAATAGGATTGATCAGCAATGCCAGTTCTTATCAGGTAGATTTTCCAAAGACGTATAAAATACCTGTATTCCATATGAGCCCTCAGGGGTTCGTCGTAGCGGCTTATCCAGCCAATCCCAAAAGCAAAAAGAAATAAAAAAATTAAAGAAGATAATTTATCCTAAAAGAAATGAAACATACTTACTACCTATTGACCCTTTGTCTGCTGATGCTATCAGCTACTGTCGCGATCGCCCAGCCTGCCAATGATAATTGCAGCGGCGCTCAAAGCCTTGGCACACTACCGTCCCCTCCTGCGTGCGGCTCATCGACCAAAACAAAGAATGGTACACCAGTGACAGTGACAGGAACGAACGTTGGCGCCACTTCGGAGCTTCCCTATCCGTANNAGCGATCACTATCACAGGCGCTACTTTTACTAACCCCACGATCTCAGTATATGAAGGTACATGTACCAGTTTGCTCGGAGTAGGCTGCGCATCCGGCGCGGGAGGCACGGTGACTGATACCATTGTTTCCTTGACCCCGGGCACTACTTACTATATACAGGTAGCAGGTTCGACTGGCTCACAGACCGGTACTTTTACCTTGACAACCGTGAGCGAGACCGACTGTGCCAATTGCCTCACAGCATCCACTATCACTGCCACCCCACCACCTGTCAATGGTACATATGGAGCTGGCGTGACAGTCACTTTCTGCGACAATATTACTAACTATAACCAAACAAGCAGTAACTGGCTGCATGGCGTCACACCTTCATTCGGTTCAGGATGGGACCTTACCACATTAGTACCTGGTACAGGACCACCTGCATGTACCAGCGGTGGTACATGGTCATGGTATCCGCAAGGGGACTCAAGTTGGGCTACACATGACACATTTGGACCTGGCTTCTACTATGAAACTGCTGCCACGGGGACTATTGGACCTGGGGTTATTGACGGTTATCCAGGCGATAATTATGGTGATGATAACTTAACAGGCACCTGTACCTGGAACTTTTGTGTCACGATCACTACTAAGGCTAGTGCAACATGTACGGCGGGTAGCGACCTGGATGTACAGTTTCTGGTGACAGGCGACGGGCAATCAGGCTCATGGACCAGCGTGGCCTGTACCCATGATCCTATAGGCGATCTATACGTAGTAGGTGCCTGCTGCCCTCCTATTATGACCTATACACAGACCACTTGTACCAATCCTGATAGTGGTACAGCCACAGCTACTCCAGCCGGAACTAACGGCCCATGGACCTTCCAATGGTCT